>DNAD01000002.1 GCA_003484785.1 Lachnospiraceae bacterium | reverse complement strand
CCCCTCATATAGGCAAGAGGCGCCACCTCTATGAGCCCCTTCTCCATGTTCTTCTGGAAGGAGTCAGCCCCCATTATCTGATAAAGCGCGTCATAGAGCGGCCTCAAATAGGGATCTACCTTGCTCTGAAGGTCCCCGGGAAGAAAGCCTAACTTTTCCCCTGCCTCAATGGCAGGCCTTGTAAGGATTATCCTCTGAACCTCCTCGTTCTTAAAGGCGGTTATCGCCATTGCCATGGCCAGATAGGTCTTTCCGGTTCCCGCCGGGCCCATGGAAAAGACGATCATCTTCTCCCTGATCAGATCCACATATTCCTTCTGCCCGAGAGTTTTGGGCTTTATTGGCTTTCCCGCCGTTGTATGGCAGATTATCTCTCCGTCTATGGAGGAAAGCGCATTATTCTGATCCTCCATCACCATTTCAATAACATACTCCACCCTCTGGTCATCTATTGCATTTCCTCTTCTTGACAGAAGCTCAAGCTCCGTAAGCACCGAGCGGACGTTCAAAACGTCCTTTTCCTCACCGGAGAGCCTGAGCCTGTCTCCTCTTTCCACAATGCTGACCCTGAAGGTCTTCTCGATCTTTTTAATGTTTTTATCAAGCATGCCGAAGATATTTCTGGCATGCTCCGGTTCTATATCAAAATCTGTTTCGTATTTCCCGACCATTATCATTTATTGCCATATACTGTCCGTTGCTGCCGCTACAGCCGGGCGCAGCTTGCACCGGCCTGCCGGTTTTATTTATGATACGGCTCACCGGTATTTATCTTAAAGCTCCTGTACAGCTGTTCCAGAAGCATCACCCGCATCAGCTGATGAGGAAAGGTAAGCCTTGAAAAGCTCAGGTGCAGCCTGCTCTTTTCGGTTACCAGAGGCGACAGTCCGAGGGAGCCGCCTATGACGAACTGGAAATGACTTACACCGCTTACCGTAAGCCTGTCCATACGCTCTGCAAGCTCTTCGGAGTCCATCTCCTCGCCCTTTATCTCAAGGGTGATGATAAAAGCATCCTCTTTCAAGTGCTTCAGTACTCTCTGAGCCTCCAGCTCCTTTATCTTTTCGTTCACGGCATCGCCCGCCTGTTCCGGTGTCTTTTCGTCAGCCACCTCTGTAACGGTAAGCCTGCAATACCTTGAAAGCCTTTTTTCGTATTCGGTACAGGCATCCCTTAAGTATTTCTCCTTAAGCCTGCCCACCGCGATAACATCTATCTTCATTGGCAGAATCCGTTATTGTCCGCGGTGTAAAACCGCAAATGACAACAGCTTAAGACAGGTATTTGTCGATCCCCTTAGCTGCCGCCTTACCCGCGCCCATGGCAAGGATAACGGTGGCCGCGCCGGTAACGGCATCTCCTCCCGCGTACACTCCCTTTTTAGAGGTTGCGCCGAATTCCTCCTCTGCGATTATGCAGCCTTTTCTGTTGGTATCGAGACCTTCTGTTGTAGATGAGATAAGGGGATTCGGGGAGGTACCCAGGGCCATGATGACAGTATCCGCCTCAACCTCGAATTCCGAGCCCTTTATCTCAACAGGTGACCTTCTTCCCGACTCATCCGGCTCTCCGAGCTCCATTTTAATGCAGGTAATTCCGCGTACCCATCCGTTTTCATCCACAAGGATCTCTGTCGGGTTGGTAAGGAGATTAAACTTTATCCCCTCCTCCTTTGCGTGATGTACCTCCTCGGCTCTGGCGGGAAGCTCCTCCTCGGAACGCCTGTAAACGATCGTAACGTCAGCCCCGAGCCTCAGAGCTGTCCTGGCCGCGTCCATAGCCACATTTCCGCCTCCCACAACAACAACCTTTTTGCCGGGATTTACCGGAGTGTCATATTCGGAGTCAAAGGCCTTCATAAGATTGTTTCTCGTAAGATATTCATTGGCGGAATATACTCCGTTGGCATTTTCACCCGGAATTCCCATAAATCTGGGAAGCCCGGCACCCGAGCCGATGAACACCGCATCGTATTCCTCAAGAAGCTCATCGATCTTAACGGATTTTCCGACTATGGTATTTGTCTCGATCTTTACGCCGAGGGCCTTGACATTGTCTATCTCCTTTGCCACCACTTCCTTCTTGGGAAGACGGAATTCCGGGATACCGTAAACCAGCACCCCTCCGGGCTCGTGAAGGGCTTCAAAAACAGTAACATCATACCCGCTTTTTGCCAGCTCTCCGGCGCAGGTAAGCCCTGCGGGGCCAGAACCGATCACGGCAACCTTCTTTCCCTTTTTCTCTGCGGTGACCGAAGGCCTGATGCCATGTTCCCTGGCGTAGTCGGCAACAAATCTCTCCAGCTTTCCTATGGAGATGGGCTCACCCTTTATACCTCTTATGCAGCGTCCCTCGCACTGGCTCTCCTGCGGGCAAACTCTTCCGCAGACAGCGGGCAGGGATGAGGCTTCGGAAATGATCCGGCTGGCCTCTTCGATATTTCCTTCCTTTACCTGATGAATGAAGGCCGGAATATTGATCGCAACGGGACAGCCCTCAATGCATTTCGCGTTCTGGCAGTTGATGCAGCGGCCGGCTTCCTCCCTGGCCTCCTCCATGTTATATCCGTAACAGACCTCATCAAAGTTTTTTGCCCTCTCCTGAGGGTCCTGTTCTCTAACGGGCACCTTCTTTAATACATCCATTCTTTTATACCTCCGATATCAATATCAAGATAACCTTTCAGGTAAACACAGATCAGATCAGTGTTTCTTTAGCAATTGCCGCATCCGCCGTTGTGGGTATCGCCTTCCTTTTCCTTAAGATAAGCTCTCCCCTCCTCGGTCTTGTAAAGCTGCTGACGTTTCATGGCCTCGTCAAAATTGACAAGATGGCCGTCAAATTCAGGCCCGTCCACACAGGCAAATTTTGTTTTTCCGTCAACGCTTACCCTGCAGGCACCGCACATGCCCGTTCCGTCTACCATGATGGGATTCAGGCTCACTATGGTCTTAAGCCCGTACTCCTTTGTCAGAAGGCACACAAATTTCATCATTATCATAGGCCCTATGGCTATGCATACATCATATTTTTTGCCCTCGTTTTCAATAAGATCCTTAATGACCTCGGTAACCATTCCCTTTCTGCCGTAGGAACCGTCGTCAGTGGTAATATAGAGGTTTCCCGAAACCTCCTTCATCATATCCTCCATGATCAGGATATCCTTTGTCTTGGCCCCCACGATAACGTCTGCATCCACTCCGTGTTCCTTAAGCCATTTGACCTGGGGATACACAGGGGCCGTTCCAAGCCCTCCCGCGACAAAGAGGATCTTTTTCTTCTTAAGCTCCTCTGAAGGCTCTGCGATAAGCTCGCTGGGATTGCCGAGGGGCCCGACAAAGTCCCTGAAGCAGTCACCGGCATTAAGCCTTGACATCCTTAAGGTTGAGGCTCCCACCACCTGCAGTACTATCGTAACAGTACCCTTTTTTGCATCATAATCGCATATCGTAAGAGGAATACGTTCCCCCTTTTCATCGATCTTTGCGATAATGAACTGTCCGGGCAGACAGGATGAGGCTATTCTTGCAGCCTCGACCTCCATAAGGAAGATGCCTTCAACTAATTTTTCCGCTCTAACGATCCTGTACATCTTTCGTCCTCCATTTTTTTTGTTGCCATCATCGCCCGACAGGCTTTGACAGTAACAATGTACTTCAAAAACCTCCGTTTTTATACACAGTACAATACTATAAATATTTGTCTGAAAAATCAACGTATTTTTGATCAGTTTCTTAGATTGCCTTGAGAGTATAATCGTCCTTGCTGCTGCTCCACTGGGCTTCAAAGATGGAACCGGTCTTTGTATCCACCGCAAACCTTCTCCCGGTGCGCGAGCCGGAATAGGTATATTCATCTATGAGATAAAAGCTGTTGTCTTCATAGCCGTAACCGTAATTGCATTTATACTCATTGAGCAGCGAGTTTTCACCCTTGCTCATCAGCTGTATCTTAAGAGTATTGATCGCGGTGTTCAGATCGATAAAGCAGACCATTTTGAGATTATATTGGGCAGAAACGATCTCCGAGGTCCTTCCCTTTTCATCTACCGCCATGAAACGATACTGTGAGGAGCCTATCGGCATGTCAAGGGCTTTGGTATACTCATTTGACTGCGTATCCGGATCCTTTCCGTTGGTTGTGTAATAGACCTTATAGCCCTCGGGATATTCCACCCTTATAAGCCTCGGGATCTCATAATTTCCGCCGCTTACCAGAAGCTTCGGCTCCCTTGCCTGCGGATAGCTCACCGAAAAGGTTTCCGAAACCTCCTGAGACTTTATGCCGTATTCGTTTACAAAAACAGCGGAAATGGTGGTGTCCCCCTCCTCCACCTTTATCGGGTATCTGTATACGGTTGAATCAATGTCGGGGACAGAGCCGTCGGTAGTATAATAGATCACACCGGGCGTATCCGAGGAAAGGGTGACCTCTATATCGTTTTCGTATTCACCTCCGGGCTTGCCGAATACCGGGGCATCCGCGAGGTAGACAAGATATCTCTCCTTTATCTCTTCATCCCCGGAATTAAGGATAAGCTCCACGATCCCGTCATAGTTCTCCTCGGCCAGATAGTTATTGATTATCCTGTCGTAAACGTTCACATCGGGCTTTCCGGCATCGCTTAACATTCCGAAGAGCACCGCATTGCTCTCATCATACTTTTTAAGCTCGTAGTAATCATCGGCGATCAGGAATTTGGTCTTATCCTCTTCCTTGTTGATGGAAAGCGCATGCTTTGCTATGTCAAGGCTCTCCTCATATTTTCCTTCATCATGGAGGGATAAGGCGGAGGCATACTGTATGTCAAAATCATAGTATCTGTTGAACCGAAAGATCGCCACGAGAAACAGCGCGACAAAAAGCGTACCTGCCGTTACGATAACAGCAAGAAGAAGGCGCGAAACACTCTTTTCGCTCCCCTTTTTTGACTGCCTTCTGTTCTCCTTCCTGTCAGCTTCCGATTGATCCTCATCGAGGTATTCCCCGTAGCCTTCCCGGAACCGTTCCTTTTGTTCCCGGTCGTCATCCTTTTGAAACGAAGCCTCAAACACCCTTCGCAGTGAGCTCTTGAATTCCTGACGGGATGCCTCTTCAGCCGTAAGGCTCTCCTGATCGGGCGCCTCCTTTTCAGGATCGGGGCGTTCTGTCTCAAAATCCTCCGCAATCGAAGAAATGCTCTCTGAAAGCTCGATAAAGATCTCCGGCTCATAATCAGGCACGATACGGATCTCCTCGCCGCATACGGAGCAGTACATATATCCTTCTTTAATTTCCGCACCACAACTGGAACATTTCATATTCTATAGCGATCAGTCCCTGTTCACACAATTATTCATAAGCATTGCGATGGTCATGGGACCCACGCCGCCCGGAACCGGGGTGATGGCTTTCGCTAAAGGCTCAACATCCTCAAAATCCACGTCTCCGCACAGCTTTCCGTCATCCATCCGATGGATCCCGACGTCGATGACCGTGGCCCCCTCCTTCACATATTCGCTGTTTATAAGCCGGGGCTTGCCCACGGCAACTATAAGGATGTCGGCTCTCCTGCAGACCTCCTTAAGATTTTTGGTCCTTGAATGGCAGACCGTTACGGTACCGTTCTCTCTAAGCAAAAGCATTGCCATGGGCTTTCCCACGATATTGCTCCTGCCCACGACTACGCACTCCTTACCCTCTATCTCTGTGTCAGAGCGTTTAAGCAGCTCGATTATGCCTGCGGGAGTGCATGAAACAAAGCCCTTTTCGCCAATTGACAGGGCTCCCACGTTCATCGGATGGAATCCGTCCACATCCTTTGAAGGCGATATCCTTCTTATCACAGTATCCTCATGAATGTGTGACGGCAGCGGAAGCTGTACAAGGATGCCTGTTATCCTTTCATCCAGGTTCAGCCTGTCGATGAGCAAAAGCAGATCCTCCTCTGAGGTTTCCTCCGAAAGCTCATATGATTCGGAGCCTATCCCGATATACTGACAGGCCTTCTTTTTATTATTTACATATACCTTTGACGCCGGATCCTCTCCGACCTGAACTACCGCAAGGCAGATCTTATCCCCGAGCCCGTTTTCCGAAACATATTCCCTGAGCTCATCCTTTATCATGCCTGATATGGCTTTACCGTCTATTATCCTGGCCATTTCTCTCTCCTTTGCAGGAAACAGGTATATGCCTGTCCCCTAAAACAGTCCTGTTATCCTTCCCTCGTCATCCACATCTATATCAAAAGCCGCGGGATGCTTCGGAAGTCCCGGCATGGTAAGCACCGACCCCGTCAGTACCACGACAAAGCCCGCTCCGGCCGATACATAGACGTCTCTTACGGTCACCTCAAAGCCCTCCGGTCTCCCAAGGAGCTTTGGATCATCTGAAAGTGAATACTGGGTTTTTGCGATACATACCGGAAGCTTATCGAAACCGTTATCCTTAAGGCGTTTCAGAGAAGCCTTTGCCTCCTTTGTATACACGACCCCGTCGGCCCCGTATATGTTCTTCGCTATGGTCTCTATCTTTTCTTCAAGCGGCAGCTCAGTCTCGTACAGCGGCTTGTAGCTGCTCTTGCCGTTCTCAAGGATGCCGATCACCTTCTCTGCAAGCTCCATGCCTCCTTCGCCGCCTTTTGCCCAGACCTCGGATACGGCAGACTCCACTCCCTGCTCTTTAGCAAGCTCCCTGATAAACGCGATCTCCTTTTCGGTGTCTGAGGAAAACCTGTTTATGGCCACCACGGCCGGCACTCCGAACCGCCTGATATTTTCGATATGCTTTACGAGATTGGCCGATCCCTTTTTAAGAGCCTCGGGATTCTCTTCGGAAAGCTCCTCCTTCGGCACGCCTCCGTTATACTTAAGGGCCCTTACCGTGGTAACTATGACTGCTGCATCCGGCTTTAAGCCCGCGATCCGGCATTTGATATCAAAGAACTTCTCCGCGCCCAGATCGGCTCCGAAGCCCGCCTCGGTCACAACGTAATCTCCAAGCTTCAGCGCAGTTTTTGTGGCGATCACCGAATTGCAGCCGTGGGCAATGTTCGCAAAGGGCCCGCCGTGTACCAGGGCGGGAGTATGCTCCACGGTCTGGATAAGATTCGGCTTGAGTGCATCCTTAAGAAGGGCCGTCATCGCTCCTGTCGCCCGGATATCCTTCGCAGTAACGGGCTTTCCCTTTGTATCATAGGCCACTATGACCCTTGAAAGCCTTTCCTTGAGATCCTTAAGGTCAGAGGCAAGGCAGAGTATCGCCATGATCTCGGAGGCGACCGAGATAACGAAATGATCTTCCCTGACCACACCGTCGTTTGCGCTTCCAAGGCCAACCACTATGTTTCTCAGGACTCTGTCGTTCATATCCATGCATCTTTTCCATACGATGGAATTAAGATCGATATCGCATTCATTGCCCTGCTTGATATGATTGTCCAAAAGGGCAGCCAGGAGATTGTTGGCGGAGGTCACCGCATGAAAGTCCCCTGTAAAATGAAGATTGAGCTCCTCCATGGGAAGCACCTGGGAATAGCCTCCTCCCGCAGCCCCTCCCTTTATCCCGAAGCAGGGCCCGAGAGAGGGTTCCCTGAGGGCAAGAAAAGCCTTCTTATCAAGACGGCACAGTCCCTGCGCCAGCCCTATGCTCACCGTGGTCTTTCCCTCTCCCGCGGGAGTGGGATTGATGGCGGTGACAAGAATAAGCTTTCCGTCCTTTTTCCCCTCCAGGCTCTTTATAAAGCCGTCACTGAGCTTACACTTGTATTTTCCGTAAAGCTCCAGCTCCTCCTGCGGGATCCCGTACTCCCGGGCTACCTCAGTTATGGGCTTTAACTGTGTTTCTCTTGCTATTTCTATATCGCTCTTCATAATGTCTCCTCAACATACTGTTCAAACTGTTCCATGCTCATAAGTATCTTCCTGGGCTTGGTGCCCTCCTCTTCGCCTACGACCCCGGCCTCCGCCAGCTGGTCCATTATGCGGGCCGCGCGGTTAAAGCCTATCTTAAAGGCTCTCTGGAGCATTCCTATGGATGCCTTGTCCTTTTCGATTATGATCCTTGCGGCCTTTTCAAAGAGGTCATCATTGCCGTTGTTCTCATTTCCCGTAGACAAACCCATTGCCCCGGCCTGAGAGCCCTCGGAGGATACCGAATTCATCCTGTTTATGACCTCGTTATCATAATCCTCTCCGTCGGTCTGAGCCTTAAGCGCATCCACGACCCTTGTGACCTCATCATCAGAAACAAAGGCCCCCTGAAGCCTGGCAGGTTTTGAATAGCCCTGGGGATAGAAAAGCATATCTCCCTTTCCCAGAAGCTTTTCGGCCCCCACCATATCCAGTATGGTCCTTGAATCCGTTCCCGACGAGACACTGAAGGCTATACGGCTGGGCATGTTTGCCTTTATGAGCCCCGTGAT
>DNAD01000292.1 GCA_003484785.1 Lachnospiraceae bacterium | reverse complement strand
TGGTAAGAGATCTGTCCAAGAAGCTCAATAAGAAGATGAACCTGTATATGTCAGGTGAGGATACAGAGCTTGACAGGACGGTTGTTGACGAGCTGGGCGATCCTCTGATGCACCTTTTGAGAAACTCCGCCGATCACGGGCTTGAGTCTGCCGAGGTCAGAGCAGAGAGAGGAAAGCCGGAAGCGGGCTCCATCTTCCTGGATGCATATCAGGAAGGCAATAACGTACATATAGAGGTAAGGGATGACGGTAACGGTATCGATGTGGAGGCGGTCAGGGCCAAGGCCATAGAGAGAGGCACGGTAACTCCCGAGCAGGCATCGCTTCTTTCCGACAAGGAAGTTATCGATATGCTGTTCCAGCCCAGCTTCTCCACCGCCAAGGTGGTTACCGACGTATCGGGAAGAGGAGTTGGCCTGGATGTTGTTAAATCAAAGATCGAGGCTCTCGGCGGCGATGTTTCGGTAAAGACAAAGCTCGGAGAGGGAACAACCTTCTCTGTAAGGCTGCCGCTTACCCTTGCCATTATCCAGGCTCTGATGGTAGTCGTGAATGATGAAAAATACGCGATAGCCCTTGGTTCCATTGATACAATAGAGAGCATTGCCACCTCCGACGTCAAGTATGTTGAGGCAAGAGAGGTAATAACCCTCAGGGAAAACGTTATCCCCATCATAAGATTAAGGCCCGTTCTCGGTATCGAGGAGGAGGATAACCAGAAGGATGTGCTTACCGTCGTGGTTGTAAAGAAGGGCGATCAGCTTGCCGGCCTCGTTGTGGATGACCTGATCGGCCAGCAGGAGGTTGTTATCAAGTCGCTCGGTAAGTATATCAACTGCTCTACCCGCGTGATCTCGGGCGCTACGATCCTCGGAGACGGTGAAGTGGCACTTATTCTTGACGCGAATATCCTGATCTGATCCGTGACCGGAAAAAAGGCAGAACAGGCAGAAAATACGCATCGGAAAGAGGCAGGATAAAACGCCGGTGCAGAATAAAGGAGAGAAAAATATGGATACTTCAATAATGGCCCTCGGAGACAACCTGGGTACGGTGGAAACCATTCAGTATATCGTTATTTCCATAGGCGGTGAGCAGTACGGGATAGATATAAAGTACGTTGACAATATCATCCGTATGACCAAGATCACCAGAGTTCCTGATGTTCAGCATTATTTCGAGGGAGTGATCAATCTCCGTGGTGAGGTTGTTCCCGTAATGAGCCTCAGAAAGAAGGCGGATCTTCCGGTAGTGGATATCACGGATGAGAGCCGTATCGTAATAGTAAAGCTTGAGAATAATGCTCCGGTCGGGATAATAGTCGATTCGGTCAAGGAGGTTGTCACTCTTCCCACAAGCAGTATCGAATCGGCCAACAAGAACTCGAAAAAGACCCAGGTGACGTTCTTAAGCGGTATCGGAAAGTTTGAGAACAGGCTCATATCGCTGCTTGACCTGAACGCGGTCATAGCCGAGGATGCTGTATAATATAAGATAAAGGGGGAAATATATGGCTAAGATTGATTTAAACAATGTTGATGATTCCTTCTTTGACGTACTGAAGGAGCTGGGTAATATCGGAGCCGGCAATGCCACGACAGCGCTGTCACAGATGCTGAGCATGCGTATAGATATGAAGGTTCCGAAGGCTGAGCTTCTGCCGTTCTCTGAGATCGGTGAAGCCATGGGCGGAGAGGATCAGATAATGGCCGGGATCGATCTTCTGATCGAGGGAGACATAGAGGGCAGTATCATGTTCCTTGTAGAACTCGAGGCAGCAAAGAAGCTTATATCCATAGCTATGGGAGGAATGCCGGTAGAGGACAAGCCCGAGGGAGAACCGCCCTTCAATGAGATGGAGCAGTCAGTGCTCATGGAGTTCGGGAATATCATAGCCGGCGCCTATCTGAACAGTCTGTCTACCATCACCAATCTTAAGATTGTTCCCACACCGCCGGCTCTCTGCGTGGATATGCTCAACTCTATCATGTCATTTCCGGCGATAGAGTTTGCTGAGCTCGGCGATAAGATGCTTCTGATAGATACAAAGTTTTCTGACGATCTGGAGCTTAACGGATACTTTATTCTGGTTCCGACGCTGGAGGCTTATGAAAAAATACTGACTTCATTAGGGATGTAGATTAAATGGGACAGATGATAAAAGTTGGTATGGCGGACCTCAAGCTCTGTAAAGCTCCCGATAAGATAACTACTCTTGGTCTCGGTTCCTGTGTTGGTATCGCCATAAGAGATCCCCAGACAAAGGTCGGGGGACTTGCTCATATAATGCTTCCGGACAGTACTCAGATAACAAGTAATTCGGTGAAGGCCAAGTTTGCCGATACGGGGGTCAGGGAGCTTGTGGATCTGATGGTAAAGAACGGGGCCGGAAGATCCCGGATGGTTGCAAAGATAGCCGGAGGGGCAAAGATGTTTGCCTTTAACAGCAAGAACGATCTGATGTCGGTGGGCGATAGAAACGTTGAAGCGGTTAAAAAGGCTCTGGGCGCCCTGAGGATTCCGATCCTTGCGCAGGACACAGGAGACAGCTACGGCCGGACAGTGGAATTTGATCCGGAGACGGGAGAATTCCTTATCAAGGCTGTAGGGCGCGGCCAGAAGACCATATAGAGCGAATTATATATGGATACAAAAAAGATACCTCTTACGGTCATGCTGCTCGGAGCGTTTGTCACTTCGGTTGTTACATATATAAATAATTATACACTGAGTGAAATGTTAGTTGCGCTGCTCATTTCACTTGTTGTGTTTCTTATTCTGGGGCTGATAGTCAGCGGGATCCTGAATAAGTTTGTACCGCTTCCAGAGGAAGAGGAAACCGACGGAGAGGTGATCGAAAAGGATGCCGAGGCTTTGGAGGAAGAGCCCGAGGATGATGATACGGGGATGTTTGAAAAGACCGGCGCCGGTGATCAGGCCTACTGATATCCGTCCGGAAAACAAAATCTCCATTTCGCTTTGTATCAGCCGGAGCCTTTCACCAAACGTCATTTAACACAGCATTATCCGTTTGAAGAAGGCTTTTGCGGCACCTGTACCGACGGGGGTTTTGTATGGACGATTCCATGAGACAGAAGCTGTGGGAGGAATATGCTAAAAAGCCCTCACCGGAGCTCAGGGAAAAAATAATACTGGAATATGCTCCCCTCGTCAAGGTCGTCGCGGGGCGTCTTGCCATGTATTTAGGTTATAACGTGGAATATGATGACCTTGTGAGCTACGGGATATTCGGGCTCATCGATGCCATTGACAAGTTCGATCCTTCCAAGGACGTCAAGTTTGAGACCTATGCAAGCTTAAGGATCAGGGGGTCCATTCTCGATCAGATAAGGAAAATGGACTGGATCCCGAGAACGGTCAGGAAGAGGCAGAGGGATATTTCACTTGCCATAAAGGACATAGAGTCAAAGACGGGAAGAACGGCGACGGATGAGGAGATAGCAAAGCATCTGGGCATAAGCGGCGACGAGTACGACAGCTGGCAGTCACAGATGAAGGTCACAAACCTTGTTTCCCTTGATGAGTTTATCGAACAGGGAGGCGGGGATGTAAATATTATCGATGACCACGGAATGACCTCGAGATATGATATGCCCGAGGAGGCCATCGAAAAGGAGGAGCTGAAGAAGATGCTTTCGGAGGCTCTTACCATGCTTACGGAAAAAGAGCGCAGGGTCATTGAGCTGTATTATTATGAGGATCTGACCCTTAAGGAGATAAGCAATATCCTTGAGGTCTCCGAATCCAGGATATCCCAGCTTCATACCAGGGCCCTCAGCAAGATGAAGGGCAGGTTGGGAGCCTATATGGGCATCATAGCGGGTTC
>DNAD01000303.1 GCA_003484785.1 Lachnospiraceae bacterium | reverse complement strand
GGTTCCGTCGGAAAGAGGACAAAGGTATTTAAGCACCGCTCCGGTCTTTTCGGCGGCCATCCTCCAGGGGAGCATGTTGGAATGATGTTCCATAACAGTTGTAACTATTTCATCCCCCGGCTTAAGAAAGCTCATGGCATAGCTGTAGGCCACGAGATTCAGTGATTCCGTGGCATTTCTTGTAAAGATGATCTCTGCGGGCTTTGCGCCGATCAGCCGTGCCGCAGCTCCTCTTGCTTCCTCATAGCCCTCCGTGGCCTTTATCGACAGCTCATACAGCCCCCTTAAGGGGTTTGCGTTCATCGTCTCATAATAATCTTTCAGTGCTTCGATCACACAATCCGGACGCTGGGCTGTCGCCGCGCTGTCCATATATCTGTATTTTCCCGTTCTGAAAACCGGAAAGTCATTTCTGAAGGGATTACCGCTCATAAAAAAGCCTCCTCCATATAGTGCTGGATCTTGCCGATCGACTGCTCATCCCCGATAAGGTTCCTTACGGTGTTGAGCTTTGCCTTCGTCATAAGCAGCTCGGCTTCCTTCTCGCTTATCCCGCGGCTCTGCATGTAAAACAGCATGTCAGCGGAAAGCCTTCCTATGGAAGCCCCGTGGGTTCCTTCCACATCGTCCTCATCGCAGAGGATGATCGGAAGCGTCTTGTTCCTTACGCCCTCCGACAGCAGAAGAGTACCCTCCTGTTCATCTCCGCAGGCGCCCTTTGCGCCGCGCTTTAAGTCTATAGTACCCCTGAAGGTCTTTGAGCCTCTGTCTCTTAAGGCTCCCTCAACTCTCAGGGAGCTTTCTGTCTTTTTCCCCGAATGTCCTATATAATAATTCATATCCAGGCTCTGGCCGTTTAAACACAGATATCCCACATTGCCCTCAAAGGAGCTCCTGCTTCCCGAAAGCTCCACATTAAGGCCCGCGTAGTTCTGTCCGCCCCCGAGTATCATCTGGATGATATTGATCCTTGCTCCGTCCTCTGCGATCCCACCGATATCCTCAAAGTGGGAAAAGCCCTCTCCCAGAAGCTCTATCTTTATGACATTGACGGTAGAGCCCTTAGCCGCGCGTATCTTCGTCTGAACCCCAAAGAAGCCGCTGTCCTTCCTGTCGCCGGAATAGTCCATAATGACGGTCAGAAAGCTCCCCTCCTCTGCGGTGATATTCTGCTTCACCACATAGCCGTCTCCGTTTCCGAGCCTGTAGTTGAGCTTAAGGGGCTTGACCGCTCCGGCACCGCACACCGCCCGGATCGAAAGAGCCTCATTGCAGTAATTATTGAAAAACCAGTCAGCATCCGCTCCCATTCCGGTTTTCATACCCCTAAAGCTATCACTCTTCACCTTTTGCGCAAGGGTCTTGAGCTCGGCCGCAGACCGGTGCACAGCCCGGCCGCAGGAATCACAGCCCTCGCTCCCTATAATGACACCCGCAGGTATATTATGGATTATGCATTCTCCCCGGCCGTTGAGCTCCACGTTTTCGCTGAAGCCAGTCTCATTAAGCTTAAGGAAATTCCAGGTACGGGCAGACAGCTCGTTGAGCTTAAGATCGAGTTTTGTATTGACAGTTTTGTTATCCATCACCCTATCGCCCCCTTCATCTCAAGCCGGATGAGGTTATTCATCTCAACCGCGTATTCTACGGGAAGCTCCTTCGAAACAGGATCGGCAAAGCCGCTTACTATCATTGCCTTCGCATCCTCCTCCGGGATCCCTCTGCTCATCAGATAAAATACGGCATCGTCGCTTATCCTTCCGATCCTGGCTTCGTGTCCGATATCCGCTCTGTCCGTTCTTATATCCATTGCAGGTATGGTATCCGAGCGTGAGATATCATCTAACATAAGCGAAGCGCAGGATACCGAGGCTTTCGAATCCACCGCGCTCTCCAAAACGGTCACGGAGCTTCGGTAGGTGCTTATCCCTCCCGCCTTTGAGATCGATTTGGTATTTATGAAGGAAGAGGTTCTCTCTCCGATATGAACCATCTTGGCGCCTGTATCCAGGTTCTGCCCGTTTCCGGCAAAGGTTATCCCGGTAAACTCCGCATGGGAATCGTTTCCCTTTAAGATGCTTGAGGGATAGAGATAGGAAACATGGGAGCCGAAGGAGCCTGATATCCACTCTATCACTCCGCCCTCCTCGCATATGGCCCGCTTGGTATTCAGGTTATACATATTCTTCGACCAGTTTTCAATGGTCGAGTATCTGAGCTTCGCATTCTTTCCCACAAAAAGCTCCACACACCCGGCATGGAGGTTTGCCACATTGTATTTCGGCGCGGAACAGCCTTCGATAAAATGAAGCTCGGCCCCCTCCGAAACTATGATAAGGGTATGCTCAAACTGCCCCGCTCCGGCAGCGTTGAGCCTGAAATATGACTGTAACGGGATATCCACCTTAACCCCCGGCGGCACATATACAAAGGAACCCCCTGACCAGACCGCCCCGTGAAGGGCCGCGAACTTATGATCAGTCGGAGGCACCAGCTTCATAAAGTGCTCCCTCACCATCTCCTCATATTCTCCGGTGAGAGCGCTCTCCATGTCGGTATAGACCACCCCGAGCTCGCTGACCTCATCCTTAACATTATGATATACCAGTTCGCTGTCATACTGGGCTCCCACTCCGGCAAGGCCTTTTTTCTCAGCCTCGGGGATCCCCAGCTTTTCGAAGGTATTCTTGATATCCTCGGGAACCTCCTCCCAGCTTCCCTTCATATCCGTGTTCGGGCGTACATAGGTCACTATATCGTCTATGTTCAGCCCGCTGATGTCGGGCCCCCAGTCGGGAACCTTAAGCTTATTGTATATTTCCAGGGATTTCAGCCTGAAATCGGTCATCCAGGAAGGATCATGCTTCTCCCTTGATATCTCAAGGACGATATCCTCGGTAAGACCCTCCTTTACCCTGTAAAACCCTTCTTCCTCATAGCGGAAGTCGTACATGCTGCGGTTCAGCTCTTCCAGCTCGGTTCGTTCTTTTTTCATAATCGTATCCTTTTGCTTCCCGGACATCCGTCCTGCCTCTGCGGTCAGTTCTCAGGACCTTACTCCTGCGCTCCCAGATATTTTTCGAAGCCGTTTTTGTTGATCTCTTCTACAAGAGAGCTGTCCCCGCTCTCCACTATCCTTCCCTTAACAAGGATATGGGTATGATCCACCTTAAGAGAATCCAGTATCCTGGTGGAGTGAGTGATTATAAGAAGAGCTCCGTCCTTTTTCTTCTGATACTCCCTGATCCCCTCCGAGACCGTCCTTACCGCATCAACGTCAAGCCCCGAATCTGTCTCATCAAGTATCGCAAACCCGGGCTTTAACATCAGAAGCTGCAGGATCTCGGCCTTTTTCTTCTCGCCTCCGGAAAAGCCCACGTTCAGGTCTCTGTCCTTGTAGGAGCTGTCAAAGTTTAAAAGCTCCATATTCGATGCCAGGCTTTTTCTGAACTCCGTAAGCTTGATCTTCTGCCCGCTCTGCTGGATTATGGCATTTCTGATAAAGGAGGAGAGGCTTATCCCCGGCACCTCTAACGGATTTTGAAACGACATGAACATACCTGCCTTTGCGCGCTTATCGGGGGTATCATCCTTAATGTCCAGGCCGTTGAAATAAATCCTTCCGGCAGTTATCCTGTAGGAAGGATTGCCCATCAGGGCATTTCCCAGAGTGGATTTCCCCGCTCCGTTAGGCCCCATCAGAACATGGGTCTCTCCCTTTCCGATACTCAGGTTTATATCACTCAGGATCTCATTATCCTCTACCGAAACGCAGAGTCCCTTAACTTCAAGTAATGCCATTTATCTCTCACCTTTCCTTTTCTGCTCCAATTTGTTGTTACTGTTCACAGCCTTTTGGGCTGTGATAG
>DNAD01000241.1 GCA_003484785.1 Lachnospiraceae bacterium | reverse complement strand
AGGCCGATCCTTAAATCCACGCTGCTTTCGCCAAGGGATACAACACCTTCATACACAGGAGGTCTTGCGATCCCGTCAACGGCATCCGTTATTTGCGACATTTCCTCATCAAGGATGCGCTCCACCCTGGGGATATCCTCACTGTAGGAGATCGACACAACTATTGGCATACGTACCGCTTCCCTGTCCGTGCGGATCATATCCCGGAGAGAGGAATTATTGAATATTTTGGTTTCCGTATACAGCTTTACCTGCGTTGTCCTTATCCCGATCGTCTGTACCATTCCCTCAAAACCGTCAAGTATGATAAAATCACCTACTCTGACGGTTCCCTCGAAGATAATGAAGAAACCGGCGATAATATCATTCACCAGATCTTTGGCGCCGAGGCCGATGATCAGCGAAAGCAGCCCCGCAGAGGCAAGAAGCGTTCTGGTATCCACCCCGAACTGAGCCAGTCCGTAGTATATAAATATGATAACACATATATAATTTATCGCGCTTTTGAGCACAAAGCATATCGTTTCCACTTTCCGGTCGGAGACCCGGGCGATCCAGTACAGCAGCTGATCCACCAGAACGACCGTTACATACATTCCGCAAAGAAGGAAGATGCAGGAGGTGACGGCAAAAATATTGAACCCCTTCGTCCAGTGTCCCGAAAGCACATAGGCCACTCCGTTTAAAGTATCAGTCTCACCGCCGTAAAAGCTGACATACAGGTTGGGAAGCAATACCAGGATACAAAAGAGTAAAAGCACCCTGTAGATCACTGTCTTCATCTGCATTTCCGGCGTCCGCTCCTGTCTGGGAACACGTTTTACTCCCCATCTTGTATCCAGGGTTTTCTTGTCACTTCTCTTTACCAGCCTTGATACGTTAAAGATGAGGTTGCTTCTTTCGTTATCTGTCTTTTCAGTCTGCCCGTTATCGGGTGAAGCAGCTTTGACATCCTTAAGCATTTCCATTTGAGGATCGTATTTATAAAGCGCGATTCCAACCATCAAAAGGAAAAAGATAAGCGCAAGGATCCCTGTATACAAAGCATCCGCCAGGGCATCTGTCTGGCCCCTGTATCTTAACAGCGGTACCAGATAAAACTCCTCCGATTCTCCAAACCCGGCATAGAACATCTCGCCTGCGATGTACACAACTCCGGTGTAGCCATCCTGCAGATCATCCTCCGATATTCTGAGCTCATCCTTCGCATTTCCCTGATATCCCATCCATGTGCTGGAAACGATCTTAAGCGTATCCTTCTCAATTGCCACCGCAGACTCCGGAAGCCCGATGATGAGGTTTGACAGCACGGTATCCACGTTCAGAGGGCTTATCAGACTGTCTCTTAAGGAAGGATCTACGGCTATCTGCACAAACCCGTTGCTCAGATCCTCCATATCCCTGATGCTTACGCCGATATACTGTGTGTATTCACCGGTCACCTGATTTTCCATAGGTTCCTGTATCACATAGTCGGCACCTTCAAGAAGCTGCCTGAAGATGTATGACTGATCCTTCGGGTTTCTGCTGAGCTTAAAGTGGTCATAGGGTGAATTTGTCACAACTACCGCGCCCTCTTTATCGAACAGGTATACGTGCTTTACTCTGAGGGCTGCGGCAAAGCTCTTCATGTCCCCTCTGGTCAGGTCTTCTTGTTCCTTTGAGGTTACCAGGAAGGCTGCCAGACGGCACTGCATAAGGTACTGTCTGTCAAGCCATTCGGCGATCTCCTTTCTCTGGTCATTGTAGGTATTAAGCGTATCCACCGCCGCTTTCGCGTGCTGCTCCAAAGTCCTCAGATCATTGGTCGCATCGGAAAGGATACGGCAGTACAGAGTTAGCAGACATAAAACCACCGAGGCAATAAGGGCACAGATGATAAGGCGCTGTCTGAGATTTTTCTCTGTTTCCGAAGAACCGGTCTGCTCCCGTATCCCCTCATCCAGCTTCAGGCAGCAATAGCGGACAAAGCACCAGCCGATGATAAGATAGATCGCAGAAACAAAAAGCGCATTCCAGGCTAAATAGGAGACCAGTTCATACATAGGTATCCCGCAGATGATATAGGTATCCTTATAGGACAGAATGCTTCCGTAGGATATCATCCTGAGCCATTCGTTGATCATTTCCATGATGGTGCCCGTAGCATTTTCCTGTATCGAGGCCATGTCCGGTCCTATCAGCACAAGGGGGAATTCCATGCTTTCCGGCTTTACGGAAGGATCGATATCCTCGATCGATATAACATCGTCTTTTTTCGGAAGGATAGGAAGCGACCCCTTGTTTGAATCCGAAAGAACAGCCAGCTTACCTGATACATATTCCTCTTCAGGGTGCGCAATGATCTCCCCGGTCTCGCTTAAAGCAACGAAAACATATCCGTCACGTCCCACCTTCAGCTTTGTAACCCGCTCCGGCCAGGAAAGTGTTTCATGAAGGATATCCTCGAGCTCGTTTTCACTGGTCTCAAACTGTCCTGTCAGATCATACCCGCCGGTCTTTAATACCTGCTCCCTGCTCTCCTGCATCTGTTCAAAAGCTTCCCTGAGGGCTTCCTCATTTTTTTCATACTCCGGAAGAAGCCTGGCGATCTGAACAACTGCGCGGCTGATCTGCGGATACAGGCGGTCCTCAAAGCTGTCCATAAACAGTCCTGAAGCCGTGATCAGGATAATGATCGTTGAAAGGATCAGAAACAGATACAGTAAAAGTTTTTTCGACCTGTTTCCGGTGTTTTTCTTTTTCTTATTTTTCCCGCGCATACATGGCTGCTCCTTATGAAATAGTCTCCCGGGGCTTCCTGAACCCGATCTCCTCCGATACGATGGCAAGGACGCACTGCCCTGAGAAGATATTAGTCGCCGTTGCCACGAAATCCAGAACCGAAGTAAGCGTCAAAATCATCGCCAGATCAGTAGACGGAAGCCCCAGCTGCGAAAACAGGATCGCAAAGGATGCGCTCATTCCGCCGGGAACCGGAGGGGCTGCCGCGGAGAGGATCACCGACATCAGGATCGCCGTAATATACCATGTCAGCGATATCTCTGTGCCGCTGTGTGAGGCAACGCTGATCGCCGCAAACCAGAACAGGATCGTCACCGCAGGCTTGTAGATCACCTGCCCGAACGGTACGCCGAAGCTGACCATTTTCTTATCTATACCCAGCTCTTTGCTGCAGATCTCCATATTCTTCGGAAATGCGGCGGAAGAGGACGCGGTGGTGATCGAGATCACAAACGTTGGAAATGTTTTTCTCCATAAATCCGACGGGGACATCTTTATCTTCGCGCACGCGTGCACTCCCTGGATGAGCATCGAAAGGATACAGACAGCCACGGTCATCACGAAAAAGAGCCCACCGACCGCCAGCGCATCGTTTTCACTCGTTGCAATGATCATAAACAGGCTGCCGAATACAAATTCCGGAACAAGGCTGCTGATCACGCCCATGATCCCGTTAATGATATAGCTCATCTGCTCCGCCAGATCCGCAACAACGCGGGTCTCCTGCCGTATCAGCAGCATGGCGATACCTACAACGATTCCTTCGAAAAGGATCTGTAACGTATTCCCACGGGCAAAAGGTACAAAGAGGTTGTCGGGGATGATGTCCAACACCATCTGGTACAGCGCGGACAGTTCGCCTCCCCCTCTGAAATCGCCGAAACGAAGATCAAAAACTGCCAGGCTTATCAGAGCGGCAAGAACGGTAAAGAGGCAAAGGTAAAACAAATATTTCAACCCAAGCTTTTTGCCCATAACACTGAAGGTCGTCGTATCCCCTATGCTATATACACCCCAGATGACAGACAGGAAGATCATCGGACCGGCCACGGCATTCAAAAATCCCAGAAACTTAGCCAAAAGCGGTGAGACCACGTCCTCCAGAATAAGGGTCCTTGCATCCATCGGCATCATTTTCATGAAAAAACCCAGGATAACGGCGCTGACCACGGCGATCAGCAGCCTCTCCCATTCCGGCCTGCGTGTTTTGTACAAGGTGAACAGAATGCGATTGCTCCCGTGATGGTATTGCCAGCGCGGCAGCTCCCCCATCCTTACAAGCGTCTGCCGCATAAAATCATCCTCTTCGGAGTTAAGCTCCGTTGAGATAAACGGATCTATCATTGCTCCGGGAATGTCGAGGCGGATCCTTTTTTTGCCGAAGCTGATCCCCATATCCATGGAAAATTCAGCATCCTCTCCCATTTTGTTCTGATATGTCAGGAGGGCTTCTTCTATTCCCATTTTGATACGGATGACATCCTTTGCAGCCGCTCTTTTTCCTTTTAAAAACTGCTCCGCTTCTTCAACCGCGTGGTTGATCGCCTGCAGGCTAAGTGTGCTTTTCATTTTTCCTGGTTTCCTCTCGTTATGCAGAAGGTCTTCTTCGAATGTTTTCAGAGCATTCGATCAGCCTGACGGTCATCCGGTATGTTCCATCTCTGTCGGATGGAGTAAAAACATATAGATTATACCAAAACCTGCCTTAAAAGCAAATGAACGCATCATCCTTTTTTTGATCGAAACGTTTTTTGTATATAAACCCCGCGCGTCCACCCGGACTATGAATAATACTCTGCTACGGATCTTATTATATAATCAACCTGATCATCCTTAAGGCCGGGATAAACAGGCAGTGACAGTATCCTTTCATTCTGGGCTTCCGTTTTTGGAAGAAAGACCTCTCCGATCGAATCTATACTGGCCTGCTGTTTATGTATGGGAATGGGGTAATGGATCTTGCATTCGATCCCCTTTTTACTCAAATGATCCATCAGCTTCTCTCTGTCATCCACCATGATAATGAATGAAAAGTAAACATTGTAGGTATTCTCCCATGTTACCGGAAGCTCGACCGGAAGATCTTTAATCATGTACCATCTTCGTATTCCGGTTACGTATCAAGGGCAATATCCTTTATGACTATCATAGCCTCGCTTTCCAGTCCGATGTTGATAAAGAAATTTAAGACGAAATGGATAGTGGTAGTCTCCATTTTCCTGTCAGTATTGGGACTTTACGGTTTTTCGCTTTCAACCAGGTTCTGGATGCTTCTTGTAATAGCGATCCCGTATGGGCTTGGGGCAGGAGCCATAGACGCCTCCATAAATCATTTTGTTGCAAATCATTATTCGGGCTCGGCCATGGATTTCATACACTGCTTCTATGGTGTGGGCGCTGCGTTAAGCCCGCATATCATGGCTTTAGCGATTTCAATGGCGCGCTGGAACGAGGGCTATCTCTGGACTGCATATGTTCAGACGGCGATACTGATTATAGTGATCATTTCCCTGCCATTATGGAAAAGCGCACAAAATGTCTCCGAAGAGAAAGAGATAACGGAAAGCGCAAGTCTGTGGGAGACTATCAGGCACCCCGGAGTGATCCTTACTTTGCTCGCTTTTTTTGCATACGCCGCCGGAGAATCAGTATGCTTTCTGTGGACTCCAAGCTTTTTTGACAAAAACGGGCACGTCCTTCCCCCCGCGCTTGTCGCCTCCTTCGGATCTCTTATATTCGGCGGATTGGCCCTCGGAAGATTTCTTTCGGGTTTTATAACAGATAAGCTTGGAGACAGGAAGATCATTAAACTCGGAGTATTGGTGGAGATAGTTGGGATCATTCTGATCCTGATACCGGGAGTGCATTATATGGTCGCTGTAGTCGGGTTCGTTGTTATCGGAGTGGGTATGGGACCGATATTCCCCACCTTCCAGCATATGGCACCGGTAAACTTCGGTAAGAAATATTCCGCCGCAGTGATCGGTTTACAGATGTCTGCGGCTTATGTAGGCACTACCTTTATGCCCCTGGCTTTCGGGATACTCCAGCAGCACGCGGGCATCGGCATTATGCCGCTATATCTTTTTGTATTTGCAGTTCTCAATATAGTCCTCCTGCAGCTGGCGCTTCGTAAAGTGGATAAAAATCAGAGCCGCTGATTTTCCCGGAACGAGGGTGAAACGAGGGGACGGTTCCTCGTTCCAGGGTGACTATTCACAGCCTTTTGGGCTGTGATAGTAACGGGTTTTGCC
>DNAD01000244.1 GCA_003484785.1 Lachnospiraceae bacterium | reverse complement strand
ACATCCTCGATAATATCAAATATTGCCATGTGTTTTTAAACCCCTAACTTTGAATGGAATTAGCGCAGCCTTCGAACACGGTGCGGTATACCTTGTTCTCCAGTATATGCCTTACCCTCGTAAGATAAAAGTTATTATCCACGGGCTTTCCGAAGTTCTTAAGCGTAACAAAGCGCCCCGGCACCAGCTCGGGGATCCCTATAAACTCCGCCTGAATGCTGCCCAGGCGGTAATCAATGCTGTCCATCAGATAGGCCGCCCGGTATCCTGCCTCTGCCTTGCTCTGGGCAGTAGGGTCAAGATATACAAAGGACTGCTTTTCCACAAGAGGCTTTGCCTTGTTTCCCATGGAGATCTTTGTCTTTGCCTTCTTCTTATCTCCTACGAATTTCCCCTGTTCCATATCAATGTTGCGGACCTCTACGGAGCGCGCAAGCCCCGAGATATCATAGCCCACATCCAGGCTGCGAAGGCCGCAATAGGGCGTCAGGGTTATCAGCGGAGTCGTATTTTTCTTTGCCTCTATAAAGTACAGCATACCACCGACAATGAAAAATTCGAAATTGAATTTTTTGGCCGCCTTTACGATAAACTCATAGTCGCTTTCCTCTACCATCTCCACCCGTTTATCCGAGGTCTTGCCTGCGCCTGCGCCCCCTCCCCCTCCTGCGCCCTGATCCTGCTTGTCGGGCGTATTGGAGATGTTCAGGGTCGTGAAATCCTTCATATTGTTGTCCTTCTGGGACAGAAAGGTATTGGCCGAAAGGATCTCCTTTACGGCATCGGAATAGCAGGTAGCCTTCAGGCGTTTGGAATGACGGTTGGCCATCATCAGTCCCTTTGCGTCCATGGCAGAGATCTCGATCGAGGGAAGCGCATTAGCATTGGTCCTTGGTATAACAAAATGAACCCTGGCTATAAAGCCGCGGAACACCTCTCTGAGAGAAACTCCGTATCCCAGAAGCACGATAACGGTTGAGCCCAGGAAGAGATATTTCTTCACCTTATCTATGGCAAAGACCCTTGCCTCATCATCATATACTCCGGTCAGGTTAAAGGAGGCGATCCCCGCCTCAAAGCCGTTGGAAAGCTCCACCTCCAGATCGTTCACTACCAGAGGTACCTCCTCCTGAGTGATATCCATTCCGTTCACATAGATGCGAATCACCGGCTCCTCGAAGCCTTCATATACATTTTTCAGATCCGAAAATTTAAAATCCGCCATAATAATAATAATATATATAATCCGGTAAATATCCCCTTTAAAAGCCCATCATTTTCCCAAATTTGCCGCCTAAAGCATCCTTACCCTTTCCGATCAGACTGTTTGCCGTACCGTTTGAGTAAGCAAAACTCTCGCTTCCATTCGTGAAGCTGTCCTTATACCTTTGCTGCCATACGGCAAGGGAAGCATCCGAAAGCTCATTATCCGCGCAGGTAATGGAAAGATCCACCGTCGCCCTTACCGGATCCCCGGTTATGTTAAACATTGTATAGACGGCACGGACGCTTCTTAAGACTCCGGAATAGTTCATCTCTCCCCAGTGGAAGGTAATGATCCGGGTATATTCGTTTCTGATGGCCCCGATAAAGCCCTCCACATCAGTCTGAACCGTGATCTTCTTCTTACCTAACCCTGTCAATACGGCCTTTCCGACACCGGTTGCCATCGACGTCACAGAGTTGTTTGCCTTATCGCCCATAAAAGCATCCTGAGGATCGCAGGCGTCAAACAAAAGCTGGACGTTCATGATTATGGTCGTGTCTCCTTTGCCATACTGATTTCCCTTTCCTTCCTCTCCTTCCGAACCGTAATCCAATTGCGACACAACACCTCCGGAATGGCCGCTTAAGCGCAGGGTATTGGGATTAAACTTTACCTGGTAGCGCTTCCAGTTATTGCTGGCGATCATCTTAAGCTTTTCATCATCGGGCCTCTCGTCCTTTTCAAAGCCGGCCATTTTCTTTATACTGTCGGACATAACGCCGAGGTTGGTATACGAATTACCGGCATTATTCTGATAGGTGGAAGCCCCGCCTCCCTGTCCGCCGACGATCATAACGGCCTGCTTTTCTACAAGCCCTCTTTCTCTCAGATCCAGGATCTCTATTATAGCTTTTTCTATATTTCCCGTATTCTGGGCCACACTGCCCGTAATACTGTCCATCAGGCCCATTGCCGTATCCTCCTATAGCTTTAGATTCATGAGGCTGTTGTTGGTAGCGCCGGATACCATGCCCATTATGCCTCCTCCGATATCGGTTTTGAAGGTCTGGTCAAACATTGTATTCCAGTGCTCCTTATCATAATTCTTAACCTTGTTCTGGCTGATTCCCTGAGGAGTTCCTTTCTGCATGATGGATATTCTTACTATTCCCCGGACCGGAGCTCCCTTTTTGTTGAACATGGTATATTCATTGTCGATCTGAGTCACAAACCCGCGGAAGCTCATGCTCCCCCAGAAGAAGATCACACCTCTGGCCTGAGGTATGCTGATCATGGAAAACAGCCCTTCCATCTGACGCCGGACGCTGAAGTTTTTTCCCTTGGCCATGCTTATAATGGAATTTGCAACATTGTTAACGGAGAAGCCTGTCAGGGGATTGTCGTTTAACATGAAGGCATCCATGGGGTTTACATTATCGAATAACAGGTCACAGCTCAAAGTCGTTGTCAGGTCTGCGTTACGGGTAGTTAAGTGGGTGGTATCGGCAGAGCCCGTATACTCCAGCTGCCTGCCCACAGAGGTATCCAACCGGATCGAAGTGGGATTGTACTGCATCTCAAGCGCAATATATCCATTCCCCTCCACATCGGACAGAATATCATTATAGGTCGCGGCATTCCTTCCCTTTAAAAGGGAATCCTCGGCCCTCTTGAGCAATTTTTCGTTCAGCGCCTTCAGATCATTTATAGCGCTTCTTGTCTTCCCCGATATACCCTCTTTCTCATCATCCTTCTCCAGTGTAACCTCATTTTCGAGTTTGCTTTTTGCGCGTACGCAAAGAACACACTTGACATTGTTTCCGACTATACTCCGTCCCAGATTCTGAGCTGCTTTCAGCATTGCCATGGCTTATATCCCCCGCCTGCTTTTTTCGTTTCTGAGTCTTTTTTCCAGCTTGGACAATACCTCCTCGGAAATGGCACCCACCTGTGCCCGCACACCTCTTGCGATCATTTCCGCGATATCATCCCGCTGTTCCATTGTCATAACGTTGTTTGTTTCCATCCGCGTTGTTCTGGTATCATAGCTGTTTATATCCGTAACGCTGTTTATATCCGCACGGTTAAGCTCAGTGGAGCGGCTGCGGTTTACGGTTTCCAGAAGCTCTGAGATCTCATCTGCCGTAAGAGTCTCATTTACGCGGTGGATAAGTTCGCTTCCCGAGATCTCCGTCCGCTCCTCTTTTGGAGGCGGAGCGCTTTCCCGGACCTGCGCGAAACGCTTTATCTCCTCGGCCGCCTGCTCCAGATTGCTTTGGATCACGGCTGCATCCCCGCTGCCTTCCTCCCTCTGCTCCGTCATCCGCCTTACGGTCCTGAATACCTGTACCATATTCTGCGGCATGAGCTGCTCGATCTCGGTAATGATCCTTTCACGCCTTTCCTGTCCCTCATCATCATTCGGAGCAAGTATCCGTATAAGCTCCTCATTCCCGGACAGGGCAGCCAGAGCATCCCTTCTGGTACGCTCTGCCCCTCCCTCACTTCTTACCGGCTCGTTCAGGCTCTGTATCAGCTGCATCATCTGAACGTAGTTTTCTTCATTCCTTAAGTTCTGCTCATTAAGAGCAATAAGCCGCTGCTCCAGGGTTGGCCCTTCCTCTGAAGGAGGCTGTGCCTGTACCTGTGAGATGACCTCCTCGGCCTCGGCAGGGTAGGACATTACGGCCCCGGGAGCTTCAGACGGATAATTTTCCGTAATTATCTCGTTAAATGCCAGATCCTGCTCCGTTATCCGGTTCAGCCTGTTAAGGATATTTTCCGAAGCACGGTAAAATACCGGGGAGAAGGAAACGGCATTTGTGTTTCTTCTGCTGATATTCTGATATTCGCTGTGGTAGAGGTTTTTTACCATATCCAGAAGGACCGCGGCGTTTATCTCCTCAGTAACGCTGCCCCCCTCTGGAATCTCTCCCCTGCCCAGCTCTCTTTCATATATATTATTACTGATATACTGATAGCTTCGTATTGAAGGAGGAACCTCTCCCTCCCTGAAAGAACCGCCCGATCCCTCAGCAGGAGTCTCGATCCGGTGCACAAGCTCCGTTTCCCGGTACTGTGTACCTTCTTCAAGTATTCTCTCTCTCTCGATCGTCCGCCGCTCCGTCTCCCGTTCGGTTCTTAAGCGCTGAGTGACCTCGTTTCTGATAACGGTTTCTGTTCTGTCCGTTATACGGGACACTTCCTCGGCTACCGCGGCTTCTGAGGGCGCGGGCGTTTGCGTAACAGCGGGACGCTTCTCCGCCTCCGGAGCCTGAATCTGTGGAGCCTCTGCCTCTCCTTCTTCCGGGCCTTCCTCTGCGGCGGGATGAATGATCTCTGTCTGAGTAAATTCCCGGCTCTCCTGTTCAGACCTTTCGGTACGAAGCAGGGTTTCGCTTCTCTCCTGCTCTCTCTGAAGCTCTTTGAGGAACTCGGCCATGGTACGTCTGCCGGGGGACTGTACGGCCGCCTCTTCAGGAGCCGGTGTTTCCTCCCTTGAGAGAGCTTCCTGCGTCCGAAGCACCAGCTCTGTTTCCCGGTATTGCGCCTCCTGAGCAGTAATACTCTCCCTGAGGCGCTCACTCTGCTCCGACTCCCTCTCTGTTATCAGGCGCTCGGTCTGCTCCC
Organism: Lachnospiraceae bacterium; assembly: GCA_003484785.1. Taxonomy (GTDB): domain Bacteria; phylum Bacillota; class Clostridia; order Lachnospirales; family Lachnospiraceae; genus UBA2868. The sequence goes on along the minus strand of DNAD01000244.1, from coordinate 2,121 downwards.
TTGTAAGGATCTCGCGGGATCCCTGAGCGGGCTGCTTCTCATCCTGTGCAAAAGCCTGAGCCTGTCTTCCTGTTTCCGCAGGCTCTTCCGAAGAAGCAATCCTTTCTCTGCCCGGGATGATCTCCGGCGCCTGTGCAGAAGGCTCTCCTTCTTCTTCCCGGCCGGACGGGGACGTAAGGATCATCTCGGTCTGCCGAAACTCACTGACCTGATCTGCCGGGATCCTCTCCGGGGAGTGTGCAGGCTCTTCTGTTATCTCCCGCACAGTGTCTATGTAATATTCACGTCCGGACTCAGCCCCGGGCGCGGGTATTTGCGTTTTCTCCTCCTGTGAAGCCTCTTCTCCTGCGGCTCTTTCCCGGATCAGGTATACATTCTCTTCTTCCGGCCCTCTTTGCGGGGTCTCTGCAACAGTCTCGATCCTGACCGTCTCCCGGTCCGTTCCCGGCTCCGTTACGCGCTCACGCAGTATCTCCCTTTCAGTCCTTTCAGGCACGGGCCTGTCATGTGCAGGAACTGTCTCCTCTTCGGAAAGCTCTTCTCCCGGCCCTCCTTCGTTTCTGAAAACGAGCTCCGTTTCCGGCACTCTCCCGGGCACATTGAGAAAAGCTTGTGTCCTGACGGTCTGACGATCCGTCCCGACTTCCTGCGTACGCTCGCGGAGTATCTCCCGTGACCTTTCTCTCTCAAGAATCCTTTCCCTTACCAAAGCTCCTTCCTGTGAAGCTTCGGCTTCCTGCGCGCCTTCCTCTGTCCGGTAAACAAGCTCCCTGTCAAAGGCGGAAAGCTGCCTGATCACAAAGTCCCTTAAGAGGGTCTCAGAGGTCATGGTCTGTTCGGATACCGCATATTCGGAGGATTCCAGAAGGTTCTCGGTGGAGCTTTTGTTAAAGCTTGATACAGTCTGGTATATCTGTGCGGTCTGAAGTCTGTTTAATATCTGAGTGCTTAAGTACAGGTCGTTTCGGAAGGGTTCCCTTTCATCCCTCTGTTGTGAAAGCTCCTGTCTGAGGGTTCGAAACTCCTCAAGCAGGCCTGTCTTTGCCCCGTCAATCCCTTCGGACAGATAAAGCTCAAGAAAACGCTGTTCCGTCCGTGACTGATCCATATAGGAAAACACCTGGGACATGAACTTTTTATCATCCCGTATCCCCAGCTTATAGAGGACATCGGTGATGTAAGCCCTGTCCTGGTAAGTAAGCTCTCCTTTTGCGGAGACCATGATCCGGTTTAAGACATTGTTTATGATATCCAGGTTCTGCTCATTATGGGTACTCACAAAGGACTGTCCTACAGTTGTTGTGGCCCCTCCCTCCGCGATATATATCTGCGGCGGTGTGGAAACCAGATGCAGCAGCTCCTCAGAGCTTAAGTCGTTGCCCATGAGATTGTAGTTTCCCAGAAGCCTGCTCTCAAAAAGAGAATTATCCGAAACAAAATCGGTCCGGTTTTTCGTTTTGATCGGTTCACGCAGCTTAAGCATCTTTTAAAACAATCCCATAGTCAGATCGTTCATGGCAAACAGCTCGCGGTAGGAGATCGTGGTCAGCTCGGTATGCAGCCTGCTTTCCTCGCTGTTGAGCTCGCCATATTCCTTGGCGATGACCGTACAGCCGGTAAAAACATATGCTCTGCCCAGATTTGAAGAATCCAGATTTCCCATGAAACCGGAGGCGGGATTGCGGTTTACGTACAGAACAACAGGCAGTGTCAGATCGGTCCCAAGCGTAAGCGGATCCATGAAAAAGTCCGCCACAGCACCGTTGGAAACCCCCACATACTGCTCCACCTGAAAGGTAAATGGCTTTGATATGGGCTTTCTCAGCATATGAACATAATCGTTGAGCCCGCCCTCCTGGTAATATTCAAACTCATTTTCCTTTGTAAACATCTTGACAGATCTCAGCGCTATGTAGTACATCGCCTCAACCTGAAGCGTGAAATTAAATCCACCTACGGGATCGGTCGCCATAGATCGATACACACCTTTCTTTTTTTATATTTCGTTACCATTCCCGGGTCATGGAGATCCTTACAGGTGCTGTTTGTGAGCAAGCTCCCAACAGCACCTTTAAGGATCTCCATGACCCGTGAATGGTAACTATGTTTTATATGTTCTCG
>DNAD01000048.1 GCA_003484785.1 Lachnospiraceae bacterium | reverse complement strand
TATGGTATAGTTACGAAATGATTTAGTCACGCTACAAAGGAGGAAGAGACTATGAAGATCACAAATTTCAGCCCTTTACTGGTTACAAAGGATGCTGCTGATGCAATTGCGGTTTTTGAGGCCCTTGGTTTTAAAAAGTGCCATACAAAGAGCGGTATCAACGGACACGTTGAAAGTGTCGTTATGAAATACGAAAGCGAAGACGGCAAGGAATTCTACATGAGTATCGCAGAGGCTCCCGTTCCTCAGGACATACCCTCAATACGTATGAATATCCGCGACTTCGAAGAGGCTAAGAAGTTCCTTGAGGATAAGGGCTTTACAAACACGCAGGGAGGAAAGGTAACCGATACCGGTTCTTCTGTGGCAACGATGATGGTTGCTCCGTCAGGATACACGATCAGTATTTCCGAGCACATCAAAGAGCACGAATAGGAGGATATAAATATGAAGATCACTACTTTTGACCCGATACTCATTACATCCAGATTCGATGATGCCGTAAATGTTTTTGAGGGGCTGGGATTTCAGAAGACTCATGCTCCAGTTACCGATACGGGTACAACGGAAGTTCGGAGCTACCGTATGAAGGACGAAAACGGTTTCCACATTGATATATCGGATGTAAAGACCGTTGAGCGGGATACTCAGTATATAAGGATGAACGTCGATGATTTTGATGCCGCTTATGCTATTTTAAAGGAGCACGGCTTTACAAACAAGAGAGGCGACGACACCCTGGATACGAACCACGCAAAGGAAGCTACCATGATTTCCCCTTCAGGCTATACCATTGCTCTTATTCAGCACATCAAATAATAAGATATGTCAGCAGATAACAAAACAGCCATCCTTTATACGGATGGCTGTTTTTTCAATAATTATTATTCGGCTTACTGATCCGCATTTCCCTTCTGCACGGGGAATTTAAGCTCAAAGGAAGAATTGTCAATATTAAAGGAATACGTATACGCAGAATCAACCGAATCCGTAACCGTCCCGGCCGCATAGTCCTCATCAAGGAAAGCCCTGTAGGGATCCCAGCCGGTGATAACAAGCACTGCCTTATGCCCCGGCTCGAAGGTATAGGAGGTAGGCTGGAGAAATATGGTATAATCATAGTATTCTCCGGCATGCATCTCTTCCTCGTGTTTAGTATAATCCTTTCCGTCATAGCCTCCGCCGTAATTTGCCAGATCCGTATGCCCGTATGTTATGAGCTTGGCGGTTGTATTGCTCTTTACATATTCCTTTATCCTGGTATCCGGCAGTCCGCCCCCTGTTTCCGTCACATAGGTCGTCTTTACGGGTACCCTGTCCCAAAGTCTCCCCTTGGTCATATATGCTTTGAATTCGGTCTCTTCATCTATAGTGTCCATGAGCATGGCGGAAACAACCATGCCATCTCCTCCCGCGTTTCTGGTAGACATCTTAAGATGTACCTCGGGAACCCCGTAGATCGTATAATTGTCCGGAAGCTCGAAAACATAGGTGGCTTTCGTACTGTCCGGCATGGACAGATAATAATTGTCCCTTATAAGCTCCCGGCCAAGATCATCGGTGGAGCCTTCGTAATTCATATAGTTCGATGCAATTGCGGTAGTATCGATATGGGAAACGTCATCCGGATTTACTTCAGTATCATATTCGAAAGATTCATACTCAAAATCCGCCCAGGTATCATAGGTTCTGAAGGAGCCGTCGACGTTGCTCTGAACGCTCACCGTCGGCATATTCTCAATACCGTTTTCCACATCATAGAGATAGTGTGACAGCCATTTGTTCATGATCTCCTGCCACAGCTCACCGTTTACAACAATTCCGTCAAGAAAACTATGACCATTCTGATGAAATACGAGCTTGAAATTCTGTCCCGCCCTTAAAAATGAACGTGCCATAAGGTCGGACTGCTTGGTGGTAACATTGAAATCATTCAAACCGTGAACGATAAGCGCCGAACAGTTGATCTTTGAAGAGTCAAGGGAATAATCACGTTCAGCCCATACAGGGGCATAATCTCCGTTGCTGTCGTCCTGATCCCTGGATACCTGCCACAGGAAGGACGCGTAATCATCGTTTACAACGGTCCAGTCATCATCGATAAATGCCGCACCGCTGTTAAAAGAAGCAAGCATATCAGCGTACGATGCCGAAAGATAGAGGGGAGCGCCCTGGGAGTTTGTATAATCGTACCATGAAGCTATCCCTGCGATCGGTATAATGGTCTTCAGCCCCTTAACACCGGTTGTCGCCACCTCAAAGGGAAGAGTACCGCCGTAGGAGCAGCCCGTCATGGCTACATTTCCGTTGGACCACTCCGCTTCTATCTCTATATCATTGTAAGGGTCGGTATAGGCCACACGGTCTCCCGCAAGCCATTCCACAACACATTTATGAGCATCACGCTCAAGATCCATCCCGCACAGCTCAAAGCCCTCTGAGCCATAGGTACCGATCCCTCCTGCCTCAACCACGGCAAAGCCCCTTACGAGATAATAATCATAGAGCTTTGCATAACTGTAGCCTATATTGCCTGAATAAGGCACCTCATAATTCCAGCTTTCGGGATCCGCCTCTTCTGCCGCCTCAAGCGTGGTCATGCTGCCCTTTGGCGTTCTCTTTTCCCCCGGCTCGTAAAGCTTCTTATAATCAAAGGGAACCGGGTTCATAAGCTCGGAGCTTTTATCCTCATATTCATCAACGGTACCGGCACCGTAGGGGGTCGGATCGTAGATAGTGGCCGCCCTGAAGCCACCCTCGGCCGCGGCTCTGGGAACCTGCACCAGCGCCTCCACAAGATCAGCCTTACCGTCCGAATCGGTATCATGATCGGTCTCGACATATACACAGAAGCGAAGTATGTCACTGCCCTCATTGGAATAATCCGCATCTCGCAGGTCGGTATACCTGAGTATCGGCTGAGCCATCCCGTCCTTAAAGACAGGCTTCTTTTCCTCTTCGTTTGTCACCCCTGACGACATGACCGAAGCGGCCTGTTCGATCACTTTCCCGGATGAAATGCCGCTGCAGCCGGAAAGCACTGTCAAACACACTGTTACATAAGCGAGTACCCTGATCCTTCTTCCTGTCTTTTTCTTCATAGCT
>DNAD01000168.1:6406-9299 GCA_003484785.1 Lachnospiraceae bacterium | reverse complement strand
TAGATCTCTCCCGAAAGCTCCATGCTGTCCTGCTTTGCGGCAAATATCCTGTAGGTATTGATATTACCGTAATACCGGTATGTGTAATAGTCTGCGTAATGCTCAAGAAGGCATGTGTTTATCTGAGAGGTGATCCTGTCTGCCGGCGTATCCAAAGACCGGGGAAACATCTCTGTCCGCTCTCCCCTTGCACTTATCTCAATATGCCTAAGAAACAGGCCCCCCGAAGCCACCCTGATATCAGTGCAGCCTCTGTTCAGAAGGCTCACCAGCAGTTCTTCACAGATAAGAGGGCAGACTCCCGCTTCAGACCCGTCAGAGGCCTGTGCAGCAAACTCTTCGGCAAATTGTACCGCCCTTCCGACCCCGGATCTGTCGGAAACTCTTAAACTTTTTCCCATCACTGTTTACTCTGTTTATATTTTTGCCATGTCTGCGCCTATCCTTCCCCACTCCTTGCTCATATCGGGGCGCGTCATAAAGTCGCATCCTCACCGCCAGGCAAGCCTGGCGTGTGGATGGACTTTTGGCGCTGTAATCATATCTTACTAAATTCACAAAAAAGCGTCAAGAAAAGACCCGGGCATAACGCCCGGGTCTCTGTGATCAATTTGCGGGAAATGCATAGATCAGCGCTTCCCTTATACTGATCAATATCATTTATCCCGTTCTTATAAAATCAGAACTCCTCTTCTGCTACATCAACCACCCATTGTCCAAGAACAACATCATTCTTGCCGTATGCTGTGATCGTTATTATTCCGGGATTCTTAGCCTTAACGACCAGCCTCTTGCCCTTCTTCTGGATCTTGGCTATTTTTTTCCAGCCTTCTTCATCAACTTCATAATACTTTATCTTTCCGTCAGCCGTAAGCTTTTCCTTATCGCCTACATACATCGGTACATATTCGGGCTCTATCCCGGAATCCTTAACCGTTATGGTAGCCGTTGCGGTATCTTTTCCGTCGGATGCAGTGATAGTGGCGGTTCCGAGGGATACACCGGTCACCACGCCGTCCTTAACGGTAGCTACGCTATCGTCAGAGGATGTCCATGTTATCGTTGCTCCGTCCAAAGGGCTGTTGGCTGTGAGTGTTTTTGTCTCGCCAATGAAAACCTCAGCAGTTGAAGGAGTTATGGTCAGAGTATCTACCGGTACAGGGGTAGGAGTTACGGTAGGCGTAGGTGTTACGGTAGGGGTAGGCGTTACCGTAGGGGTGGGCGTTACCGTAGGGGTGGGCGTTACAGTAGGAGTAGGTGTGGGATCGGGCTCGGGATAATCATCGCTTCCGATCTTTACCGTTACGTTTTCATCGTTCATGCCCTCTTTAAAGGCAGTTGTCGCTATGGGAAACTCCTTTGCAAAGTCCTCAAGGTAGGCACGCTCAAGGGTATGCTTATTATCTCCTTCACTGGCCGCATCGAAATCAGAAGATCCCTTAAGGAAGTAATCGTAGCTTATGCCGTCATCTCCGTCGTCCCAGGTTGCGTCCAATAAGTACCATTTATCACCGAGAGCAACTATATTCCAGGCATGGGCTGCGTCTCTTGAGCCTTCGGGGCCGCCCTGCCCTCCGACGAACTTACAGGGAACACCTGCCTCAACACAGAGACGATACATGCAGATGGCATAGCTGTTGCACAGACCCTTTCCGTCATGCACAGCGCTGTACATACTTGAGCAGTTCGTTGCATCATCCACATATGTGATCTTATTGCAAACCCAGTCATGAATGGCCTTAACCTTATCATAGTTACTCATCTGGTCAACGCCCAGCTCTTCAAGGATCTTAGGCACCTCACCGTTAACATACTGTGCCTGCTGACGCGTCTCAAAATAAGGTATTACAAAGGAAACAACATTCTTTTCGTTGTATGATACGGAATACCTCTCATCGCTCATATTCATCGTCGCTGCCAGGTAATCGGCATCCTCATGAGTTGACGGATCATCGACCATTTCAACCGTTCTCTCAAAGAAGACGAAGTCAGAATCCTCAATGATCGTATCGATGTCGCTCATGTCGCCCTTGTATTTGATCTCGAATGACTCCTCCCTGTTTACTCCATGCTGGTTTACAAGCTTTGCAAGCTCCGTAAGGTTAGAGGCCGATTCAGCCTTTGCAAAGGCTTCAAACGGCATAACAAAAAGCAATGCTGCGGTTAACGCGGCCGCAACTCCCGCTTTCCTGTTAAACATATAAACCCTCCTTAATTTAATGCGATGCCTGACAAAGAACGTCCCTGTGCCCCTCCCCTGCATCAGTTTATATTCAGCAAACGCCAAAGGCGGCGTCAACTGTAAAAACACATGTATCATATCACAGGCAGAACGGATTTTCCACAAAAACTTATACTTCCACAAAAAAACATATATAATGTCTCTTAATTCAGCCAGAGCGTATTGATCTCCCCGAATTCCCTGTCGATCCTCTCAAGCTCCGCATTAAGCTTGCTGCTACGCTCTTCTCCCTTTTTCTCGGCCTGATCGGTTTCATACATAACCCGGCACACATCGAGATATTTTTCGTTGGTCTCCCTTGTACGCCTGCTCAAAAGCTTTAAGATCACAAGCAGCTTATCCGGCTTGTCGCTTAAGTATTCCTGCAGGTCGTTATCCCTGATCTCGGCGATCTGCGTGTCCTTCTCCAGAACAACTGCCGTAGCCGAGCGCGGATAGATCTCCAGAACTCCCATCTCACCGAAGAGCTCACCCGGTCCGATCTCTGCGATCAGCTTCTCATTATCCGACCTGTAGCCGGAATAAATCCCCACTTTTCCCTTTATCACATCGTACATGGCCTTTTCAAAGGTTCCTTCTTCGAAAATGATACAGTTTTCATTATATACTGCTATATTCATCTTTAATCCTCCCATAAAACGTTACCATTCA
>DNAD01000168.1:5167-6312 GCA_003484785.1 Lachnospiraceae bacterium | reverse complement strand
GCAGGCTCCCAACAGCAGATGTAAATTATTCCATGACCCGTGAATGGTAACCATATGTCAACACATCAGGCACTGCGCAGCGACCTTACATATTCCTCGCAAAGCTGCTTTATCCTGGCCAGCAGACCCTCGCTCTTTTTGATACCGTTCTTTTCCGCATTAAGAGACTCGTTAACCGTTTTACAGGCCTCAACATATCGTCTCGTGGTATCCCTGAGGCGATGACTCATCTGCTCGGAAAGGACTAACAGCCTGTCGGGCGATATTTCAAAAAACTTCTCAAAAGTCTCCTCGGAAATCTCGGAGAGCACGGTTCCGTCTTCCGATACGACCGCAGTAGCAGAACGGGGCGCATTATCAAGGAGACTCATCTCGCCGAAGATCGCGCCCGCCTCAAGCTCAGCGATCTTTACCTCATCCGGCTGGCCGTATCTGTCATATATACCGATCTTACCGCATTCGATACAGTACATACAGTCTCCTGCATCTCCCTGTGAGAATACGACCGTATTCTTTTGATAGGTTTTCTCTTCCACCATTTCATTTCCTCCTGATCAACCTTTGGAACTGTTACAAAATTAATTACATTACGACTAAAATCTGTTATGCAGCAAAACCCCTTTCTCATGGGATTATACTATATCAGAAAAGTGCAAACAAGGATTAAATCCCCGCCGGCGTCTTTCAGTTATATTTATCCAGAAACCTCATGCGGTCACTCTTTCCCCTGGGCTTCTTCTCCTCAGTGCTCTTCTCCCCTTCTCTGAACATGGCGGCAAATTCTCTGGTAATGGCCACCTTGCATTCCGGGCAGAACCTCCCTGTCGGTATGCCCTTTCCGCACCGCCCGCAATAAAGCCCTGAGCCTTCGGCGTTGCGATAGGTTAAACGCTCCTCCTTCAGCCATTCCAGAATCTGCCGCTCCGTTACATGACACTCCTCAACAGTTGAAAAGATCGTTGCATCCGGGTTATTACGAACGTAGTCCCGAACCGGCTCGAACAGCTCGTCATCTATTCTCATACATTGGTAGCAAAGCCTGCGCCCCGCAAAGTCCGTAAAAAGCCTGCGACATTTACGGCATGCTATCGTTTCCGCCATATATATACCTCAACCCGCGTCCGGGGACAATTCCTTAAGCTTAG
>DNAD01000168.1:0-5041 GCA_003484785.1 Lachnospiraceae bacterium | reverse complement strand
CTTAGCGTTCACGCTGACCCTTAAACCGGTATTTTTTCAGCTATCAGCCCCAGAGCGTCTCTTTCGATCCTGAGAACAAAGTCAAATATGCTGCATTCTGTACACATCCAGAAATCTCTCTCCGGAAATACCTCCTGATTATCGGGATCAAAAAAATGCTCTCCTCCGTCCGTGCGAAGGCTCCTTACCCTCTCACAAAGATCAGGCATCTCCTCTCCGAGGATCATGCTCTTTATGTATTCCGCGCAGAGCCTGTCCTCTCTGTTGGGGACTACTCCGCCCGTCCCCATACATACAAGGGATACCCGTGAAGGCCTTCTGTTCACGATATACCGCGCTACCGCGGAGGCGTTTACGAGGCTGCCCGTGATTATCTCCTCTGCATTTACGGCATTGACGATCCCCTGAGTACCTGCGCTCGTTGTATGGATCACCCTTCTCCCCCTTATCACAACGGGATCGACCGTGGAAGGGGAATTTCCGAAATCAAAGCCTTCACACATTTTCCCTTTTCTCTCACCCACGAGAACGCAGTCCCTGTCCTTTTCCCTCCAGGCAAAGGTCTCCTCTATCGTTTCCACGGGCCTGATCTCCCCTGCACCGAATTCACAGAGATAGCACTCCAGGGAAAAAGCCCGGAAAACGTCTATTATCACGGCGAGCCCGGAAGCCTTTCTCGCCCCCGTAATCAACTCAAGGATCTCTATATCCATCAAAACCTCTTTCCGCCCACGATCACAAAACTGTATCCGCCCTGCCGGAGCTGACAGTCACGGGATATTTTATCAGAGGGCCTGCCTCCTTCAGTTTTTCTCAAATACCCAGCCTGCCTCTTCTGTCCCTGCCTTCCTTACGGTAGTATTCCCTCTTTTGCGCATACATCCGCTTTTCAGCCTCTCTCCTCATGTCCTCCAGCTTCATCCCGGGCTTTTCGTCAGCGCTGACATATCCTGTGGATATGGAAAGATCGAGCCCGGATTTGCCCTTCCATCCGGCAAAGGCATCCCTGAGCCCTTTTATGAGCTCATCTCTTGCGCCGCTTTCACAGCTGATTATGGCGACAAACTCATCTCCGCCGGTCCTGTAGATATTACCGGAATGGTCGAAAACATCCTTCATGCAGTAGGCTGCCCCGATTATCAGTTCATCGCCGGCCTCGTGTCCGTATGTGTCATTAACGGATTTCAGCTCGTTAAGATCAAAGGAAAAAAACATGATATCCTCTTCAGGCTGCCTGTCGACATGGCTGTCCATATATTCATCAAAGGTCCTTCTGTTGCTCAGATTGGTCATACTGTCAATATGAGCCATGCTGTAGAGCAGATTCTTTTTCTTTTCCTCGACCATTATCTCGTCGATGTTCCTGAAGCCGCATACAAACCGGGTAACTCCCATATCATCGGTGACCCTGGAATATACCAGCTGCATATAATTGGTCTCGCCCTCTTCATTGACCCTGACATAATTGATATGATAGAGCTCATCATCCCTGGCATTGCGCATCAGGGAATCAATGGAGGTCTCACAGTACATTCTTTCTCTGTCTGCCGGCACCACATAATGTTCAATGTAATTTTCCAGCATTATCTCATAGTTGCCTTCCTTTATCATGTTCATCACTACGGAGGATCTGGTATCGCCCATATTGTTGCGTATGAGCTTTGCGTAGTGAATACTCGCGTCCACAAGCCAGACCGATTCATATTCACAGGTCAGGCCGGCAAGAAGCGTCATCTGCGTTTCGCGCTCAGCCTCTCTCTCAAGCTTATCCCGCATCTGATAGTCGAAATGCTCAAAACCGTATACCAGTTTTTTCCCGTCATCGAGTGGAATTATCTTCAGCCTGTAATAAACGAGCCTTCCGTCCCGGATGGTCCTGTAGATATGAAACAGCGGATTGGTCTGCTTAAGCCTTGAGATCACATAATCATAGTCACCCAGACGCAGCACTCCCGCAGCGTCCTCCCTTGCCACAAGCGACGTGACATAGGTATCCATGACGGATCGAAGCGTTGGATCCGGACCGATCTTCTCTCTTACCTCACGTCCGACTCTGTTAAGCCTTACCGCATGAACCGACAGATCCGAGGTGTCGATATATATGACCGAGGTATAGCTTCTTGCTATGGCATCGTCTATCTCCACACGAAGCCTCTCCCGTTCGGCCATCTCCTTCTCCTCGTCCTTAAAGAGGTTCCGCCTGACCTTATCGGATACCTCGTCATACAAAAGGATGCTGTATCTTCTTCCGTCAGGCGTGTATTCATGAATACCCGTGCAGTGGACCGTTATAAGCTTTCTGTTCGGCCCCACATACTCATGAAATACAACGTCATAGGGCTTATTCTCCTCGGAGAATGCCCTGACCGCCTCATACATCTCTTCCCTTTCAACAATGTTCACAAAAGGATCAGAGCCGTTAAGCCTGTCAAACATCTCCTTTCTTGTTGACTGGTACATCCTGCATACCCCGTCGGACACTATATGAACACGGAACCTTCCGTCCTCCACATAGCATATCCCCATCGGTATCATAGAATGCTCGTAATGGGAGTATATCTCCTCGGTAAAAAATGCTGTCCTGCTGTCCATGCCGTACCTCCGTATAGCTGTGCAAAAATGTTGACCGGTATCCCTAAGAAGTCCCTGCGTTTGATCTACATACAGGTATAGCCCCCGTCCACCGGAAGAGCGATCCCCGTAATATACGAGGAATTGGGAGAAGCCAGAAATACCACTGCGGTATCAAGCTCCCCTTCTTTGCCGTAGCGCTCCAACGGGATCATGGTCTTTGCATTCTGCTGGAAGAAATCGCTGTTCAGCGTCTCCGTGGTCAGCGGCGTATAGAAATAACCCGGGCAGATGGAGTTTACGGTGATCCCGTATCTGCCCCACTCGGCAGCTAATGCTCTGGTAAGGTTTACGACTCCTCCCTTTGCCGCATGATACGGAGCGGAGCCTGCCACCTTATTTCCCACAAGACCGTACATGGAAGCGATATTTATGATACGTCCGTACTTTGCGGGTATCATTGCCTGATTTGCGACCGCTCTGGCAAACTTGAAGGTTCCGAACAGATCCACGTCAAACTCCTTCTGAAACTGTTCATCGGTGATGTTTTCCGCATGATCCACGGCGCCGGTCCCGGCATTGTTCACCAGGATGTCTACCCGTCCAAACTTCTCGATGGCCATTTTCACGGTCTCTTCTATTTCATCCGTCTTTGTAATATCACAGCGCACCGGCAGGGTCTCAACCCCGTGCTCCTTTGATATATCACTGCATACCTGCTCCAGCATGTCCATCCTTCTGGCTATCGCAACGATCTTGCAGCCCTGATTCGCAAGGGCATTGGCCATCTGAACTCCCAGGCCCGAGGAACATCCCGTCACTATCGCAACATTTCCCGTGATCTCAAAAATCCTTTTAAACATCTCCTTTAATACCTGCCTTTCCGGGCCGCCTTACGCTTATGGCCCTGAAACATACCACAGGCAGACCGCAACATCCCATCTGTTCTTAAGTCTGCCGCCGCCGCTTATATCTACAGACCTACCTCTGCCGCATAGGGCTCGAAATCAGACCTTGTGAATACCTTACCCACCTTAACAAACTCATATTTTATAGCTAAGAGATAATGCTTCATGTGAACCTTGCCTTCCGCCTCGGGATCGGCAGCGGCCAAAAATGCCGCATTCAGGATACAGTTCTTGATATTACCTCCGACAAACTCAAACTTCTCCGCAAGGAACCTGATGTCCACATCATCCGCCAGAGGAGTGCCCTTGGGGATCGTCGTGGTCCAGAGCATCTCTCTCGTATCCACATCCGGGAACTGGAACTCCACGATGTATTTCATACGTCTGAAGAAAGCGGGATCTATGTTGTGCTTGTAGTTGGTGGCAAGCACCGAAACCCCGTCATAGGCCTCAACCTCCTGAAGGAGGAGAGCGGTCTTATTGTTGTTTGAGGCCTGATTGGAGCCTCCGTCGTCGGAACGCTTGGCAAACAGGGTATCGCACTCGTCGAAGAACAGTACGACATTACACTTCTTTGCCTCCCTGAAGATCATTGATATGGATTTTTCTGTCTCACCGACGTACTTATCGATAACCTTGGAAAGATCGACCCTGTAAAGCTCCAGATTAAGCTCATGGGCAATAACCTGGGCGCACATGGATTTTCCGGTTCCGGGAGCGCCGAACAAAAGGATCGAAAGACCGCGGCCGTAGGGATATTTCTTTGTATAGTTCCAGTTCTCGTAAACCTGTTTTCTGAAATTCATCTGATCTATGGCATGCTCCAGGGTCTCACGCTGGCTGGGATTCATTACGATATCCTCAAAGCCGAAGTTTGCCTTGATCTTCGTTGCCTTCTGGGTAAGCTCCGAGCTCATCTGATTATAGCAGCCCTTAAACAGCTTGTCCCTGCTTATCTCCTTCTCCTTTGCCATTACGGAAAGGGATCTGGCATGCTTTAAGGCATCCGAGATCTTGCCCGGCGTAAACAGGAATTTGGTCGCCATCTCCAGCATATCGATGCCCTCTTCCAGAGTATAGCCCTTTGAAAAATACTCCCAGCAGGCCTGCCGCTCCGCAGTATCGGGAGTAGGAAGCTCCAGCTCCGTATAAGCAAGCTTCGTGACCTCTCTGAAATCGATATGCTCCTTACTCATGGCAAAAACCATGACATTCTGTTCAGTCAATCTGGCAAAGGCCATATCCATGTAGCCGAAGAACTTTTCCTTTTCCTCCTCCCTGAAGGTAAGCTCGGACAGGCAGCAGCAGGAGCCCGTAAGTATACACTCTCTTGTCACCGCCCACAGTGCCCGCTCCACAAAATGGAAATCATAGTTAAAAAGCTTCTTGCAGTTTAAGGTGATGGCCTTCAGTCCCTGCTCCCTGCAGAAATTCTTTACAAAGAACCTCCGCCCGCTGCCGTCATCCCCGAAATAATAGAATATCCTTACGCCCTCGCCGTAGGAAATTCGCATTTCATCAAGGACTCCCTGATTGGCAAGGATCGGGTCCAGCTCCTTATC
>DNAD01000077.1:744-3795 GCA_003484785.1 Lachnospiraceae bacterium | reverse complement strand
TGCCGAACCGAATCATTTCCTTATTCTATCTGATACAAAGTGAATCCGTCATTGTGCAGCGTCTTCTCTTTGTAAATGCCTGTGCGCTCGTAAGACCCTCTCCCGTCCTTGAGGCTATGGTGAAGGTACAATATCCTTCTCCCCCAAAGCCCAAGGCTGCATAGCTGGGGCCGTTCTTTACGAGGATCGCCGTGTCTATGGCCTTCGCGTAGGTCGTGATATTGTCCACGTTCTTGGAATGGATATGAGCCGAATGACGGTTCCCGTGTTCTAACCATACCGCGGTCTCAACGCCCTCCTCAAAGGTCTTTACCCTTACCATTCCGAGAATCGGCATCATAAGCTCAGTTGTGATGAGCGGATGCTCCTTCGGGCCTTCAAATACTATGCATCTGATCTCGGGTCCCACATTTACCCCAACCATGGAAAGCAGGGTTCTGGCATCCCTTCCCACACACTTCCTGTTAAGGGCGCCGTTCGGGGCGATCACCGTTGCCGTAAGCTTGTCCTGAACCTCCTTGCTTGCAAGATAGCAGCCGTTTTCGGAGATCATATAATGCATAAGCTCATCAGCTATGCCTTCCATCGCAACAATCTCCTTTTCAGCGATACAGGGGAGATTGTTGTCAAAGGTACATCCGTTTACGATATCCCTTGCCGCCTTCCTGATATCAGCGGTATCGTCCACAAGAGCGGGAGGATTTCCCGCGCCGGCACCTATCGCTCTCTTTCCCGAGGACAGCACCGCCGTGACCACTCCCGGTCCGCCGGTAGCTACGAGAAGAGGGATCTGGGGATGCTTCATCATGATGGCGCTGGTCTCCATGGTAGGCACCTCCACCGTGACCGCAATATTATCGGGACCGCCTGCCTCAAGTGAAGCCTCATTTATCATGTTGATGGTAAAGATCGTAGTCTTCTTTGCATTGGGGTGCGGGTTGAAAACAACCGTGTTGCCCCCGGCGATCATTCCTATCGAGTTACAGATAACGGTCTCCGAGGGGTTTGTGGCGGGAGTGATGGCACCGATAACACCGAAAGGCCCCATTTCTACCAGGGTAAGCCCTCTGTCGCCGGACCAGGCTATGGTCTTAAGATCCTCAGTTCCGGGAGTCTTGTCGGCGGTGAGCTTATGCTTAAGGATCTTATCCCCCACATTTCCCATTCCTGTCTCGTTAACGCCCATGTTCGCAATGATCTCCGCGTTCTCATGGGTCTTTCTTCTGATCACCGAGATTATCTTTTCTCTCTGGTCAAGACTCATGCAGCGGACAACCTTCTGAGCCTCTATGGCGGCATTAATCGCATCGTTCATATCCTTGAACACGCCGTGCATGCCCTCTACAGAGCCGGTTATCTGCATGTTTGCCATGACCTTTTTGACTATGTCATGTATCATGCGTTCATCTACAGACACTTTATTACCTCCTTTAATATGGAGCTGCCATAGGCCGCGAGCTCGGTATCCTGTTTTGCCGTTCCTCCCGATACCCCGAGAGCGCCTATCATGGTATCTCCTACTTTGAGCGGCTCTCCGCCGCCTAAGATCATAACCTTTCCGTCATTGGAAAACTGCAGCCCGTAAAGCTCGCCTCCCGGCCTGCAGAGCTCCGCAAGCCTCGAAGTTGCCATCTGAAACGCCGTAGAGGTATAGGTTTTGTTAAGGGCCACGTCAAAGCTTCCGTGGTATGCACCGTCCATGCAGTGAACCGCTATGGGCCTTCCCGAGGCATCGGATACCGCTATGACGACCCGCATGCCCATTTCCTCTGCCTTTTTCTTAACAGCCTCTATGAGCTTGACCGCAAGCTCCAGATTCATAACCTCTTTGACGATGGAGTTTCCCACCAGATTTCTGACCGTTTTTTCAAGGTTATATTTATCCAGCATTTATATGTCCCTTTTATGTCCCTATTTATTCAGAGACTCAAGCACCTTTCTGGTAATGGCCGCAACCAGCTCCTGACTGTCGGCAGCGGTTTCGGAAGATGAGCATGAGCCGCAGTTATGGCAGTTCGCCTTGCCCTTGTTCTGGCAGAGATCTGCGGGATGACGTCCGGGAAGCCCCATCTGTCTCCTGATCTCATAAAGCCTCTGAACGGTAGCCTCGTCAAACTCCTTCGGTCCGCCTAACTGCCTTGCCTTGTAAAGAAGCTCTGCATAGAACTCGACTGACTCCATCTTCATATATGCGCCAAGAAGATCCGGCCCCCAGGTAAGAGCGCCGTGGCTCTCAAGCAGGACCGCATCAAAATGCTCAAGATAAGGCTCAACCGCATCGGGGATCTCCGTCGTTGAAGGAGTTCCGTAAGGAGCGATGGGAACACAGCCCAGAGCGATGACTGCCTCGGGCATGATGGGCTGGGTCAGGGGAATTCCTGCGATGGCGAAGGAGGTGGCAAAGGTAGGATGGGCATGAACCACCGAGCCTACATCGGGCCTCTTCTGATAAACACGCATATGCATCTTGATCTCCGATGAAGGCCTGAAGCCTTTGTTAGCCTGAATGACCTTGCCCTCCGCATCTACCTTGCAGATAAATTCAGGGGTCATAAAGCCCTTTGAAACACCTGTAGGAGTACAGAGAAACTCATTGTCATTAAGCTTTACGGAAATATTACCGTCGTTAGCCGCGACCATATTGCGGTTATATATCCTTTTACCTATGTCGCAGATCTGTTTCTTGATTTCGTACTCGTTCTGTACCATTATTTGTTTTTTTCTCCTTTCTGAGCCTTAGGATCTGTTCATAAATGACTTTTAGTCTTGCTTGTCCTTGCGCAATACTTAAAAGTTATTTATTAACAGCTCCTTAGGCACTGTTACGATCACAGCCTTTTAATCTGTGTCAGCAACGGATCGGTCTCTGTTTCCCGCGGATCCTGAGGATCTGTTGAAAAATAACTCATATGCCTTTGCATGTTATCTTTCAACAGCTCCCAAGCTTCCGTTCATAACCGGACAGTTGCGCTGATTTTTAACTCTTTGGAGATTATAAATCATCAACAAACAAAAGTCAACATAAAACAACATTATTTAATGTTTGTTTTA
>DNAD01000077.1:0-589 GCA_003484785.1 Lachnospiraceae bacterium | reverse complement strand
AAAAAAGCTGCGTGAGCTTCTTTTATACGCAATAATCCGCGCCGGGCTTAAGAGTGAACTGCTGCTAAAGACTATATCCTGTATCCGAAAATTGCACAAAACGCTTCTGCCCAAACATCATCTGATCCGACGGCGCTGAAACACTTATAAATGAGAAACGGATGCGCACAAAAAATGCCGGAGCATCAGCTGTCACGCCATGTATTGAGCATATAGACCCCTGCAGAAACAAGCAGCGACAGAGCTATAGGGGCGATCCCCCGCACGCCGTTTGAAAAGATCATGCTCAGCGAAGAAAGGATCCCTACGAAAAGCACTCCCGAAACAAAGAGCCTTCGGTTCCTCTGGTCAGCCTTGCGGGTCTTCTGCAGATCCAGCACCGTATCCTCCATTGCTGTCAGTGCTTTATTTGTTTCCTCCTCCAGGCTTAGCTTATATTCCTTTTCCGTATCTTTTACAAATGCCGCAAGCTTTTCCTGATATTCCTCCCGGTATTTCTCAAGCATGGCATCCTGCTCTTTAATGCTTTGGGCATACCTGAGCCCCAGCTGCCTGCTGAAGCTTTCATAATTCTTTGACTGATTTTCAT
>DNAD01000086.1:2572-4409 GCA_003484785.1 Lachnospiraceae bacterium | reverse complement strand
AAAAAAGCCTGTATCCGGGAATCTGCCGGATACAGGCTTTCGTTTCGCTGCGGCTTTATTTCTCTGCATATTCCTTAATTTTGTCAAAATCTTCGGGAGTATTGCAGTTGGTCAGAAGGATCTCTTCCCCGGTATATTCAACCTTCTTTACCTTTGCCTGATCAAGAGCTCTTTTGACCGCGGCCTTACCGGAAAGAATGACCTCTTCAAGACCCTTTGCGACACTGCGGTCATATACCGCGATAAGGGGCTCGATATCACCATTGTGATAAAGCGCCGTTATCGCGCCTTCGTGAGCATCGATAAGCTCCTTAAGCGTATCGATGCCGACAAGCGGAACGTCAACGCTGACAACAAGGCAGGCGGGCTTTTCGGCCTTTAAAAGGCTGGCGTGAACCCCTGCAGCAGGGCCTCTGCCCTCGTAAATATCCGATACGGTCCGGGTTCCCGGAAGCTCCTTTTGTGTTCCCGAAAGCATTATATCGGTAATACCCAGTTCCTTAAGCTTATCAACCATAAGCTCCAGCAGTGTTTTTTTGCAGAGTACTAATTCCGCTTTGTCACTGCCCATTCTGGTGGCTTTTCCCCCGGCCAGTATAACGGCTGATACATCTTCTGTTCTCATGTCGCTCCTCCTTTTTTAAACAATCGTCATCCCTGCTTAAACCGAAATTGATATTCACATGCTATGATGTCGTAATTCTGTGACTATTCACGGCCCTTTGGAGCGTGATAGTAAAGTAATTGTATCAGATACAGCATGGACATACAACCTCGACATTGAAATCATACCTGAAATAATGTACTATTACATGGAGGATGATTGGGTTTTGCCGATTTTGAAATATGAAGGATCTTAAGGGAAGAAATATTGAATATGTGCGCATTTCAGTTACTGACAGGTGTAACCTCCGGTGCATATACTGCATGTCCCGGGAGGGGGTAAACTACCTTCCTCATGAGGATCTTCTGAGCTATCAGGAGATCATCCGGGTGGTACACTGCATGACGGCGCTGGGGCTTAAGTCCGTAAGGCTTACGGGCGGCGAGCCCATGGCCAGACGAGGCTGCCTTGATCTTGTCAGGATGCTTGGGGAGATCGACGGGGTTGAGAGGATCAGCATGACCACAAACGGCATCCTGATGAGAGGATCCATGCTCAGGGCCGTACAGGCAGGCCTCAATGCCCTTAATATAAGCGTTGACAGCCTGGATCCCGTGATATTTTCACAGATAACCCGGGGAGGAGATGTAAGGGATGTGCTCGCTTCCATAGATGAGGCGTTGGAAGCAGGCCTGAAAGTAAAGATCAATTCGGTACCGATATCAGGCTGTAACGAAGAGGGTCTTGAAAAGGTAGCCGCCCTGGCTCAAAAACTTCCCGTAGTTGTCCGCTTTATTGAGCTTATGCCGGTGGGATACGGAGCAATGCTGCAATATATACCTGCGGATACTGTAAAAAAGAGGATCGAGGCTTTCTTCGGCCCGCTTGAGCCGGATAGTCAAAGGCATGGCGACGGTCCGGCAGTGTATTATAAGCCGTCGGGATTTAAAGGCAGCATCGGCTTTATCGGCGCTGTAAGCCATGAGTTCTGCGACAGGTGCAATCGTGTGCGGATAACACCGGAAGGCCTTTTAAAGCTATGCCTCAATCATCTTAAGGGGCTTGATCTCAGAGAGCTTTTAAGAAGCGGCATAAGCGATGAAATGCTTACGGAGCATATAAGGGAAGCAGTAAGGAATAAGCCCGCAAATCATGGCTTCAATGAGCCCGTAAAGGATCGTGAGACCAGGAGTATGAACCAGATCGGCGGGTGAAGGGAAACGCTGTGAGGAT
>DNAD01000086.1:0-2518 GCA_003484785.1 Lachnospiraceae bacterium | reverse complement strand
GGAGAAACAGCTTATTATGAAGTGGAAGGGATCATTAAACAGGCAGGGCATAGAAGAGGCCTCCGGGGCTGCTTACTCGGAGCTTAAACGCGCAGGTATTGAGGAAAAGCAGTGCCTTGCTTTCAGGCTGACTCTTGAGGAAATACTCAACATATACCTTGACGGATCATGTGAGGGTTCTGCTCTCTTTGTAAGATGCAGAAAGCTTTTCGGTGATCTTGAGGTTGTGATACGTGTCAACTGCAGGGAAATAAATCCCCTTGAGCATGAGGATATCATCCTTGGGCGTCTGCTTAAGAACTTTGTGATCCCGCCGGAATACAGCGCTCAAAAGGGATCCAACAGGCTCCGGTTCGTATTTACGCTGTACAATACAACCTTTAAGAATTACGTATTTACCTGGAAATATGTTAAGCAGCAGAAGGGCCTTCTGCTCTTTTCCATAAGCGCCCAGCTGTTCAGCGTGATATTCGGCATTCTGGCACCTATTGCCAGTGCGGGGATCATCAGGGCATATACAAACAATAAGGCCGATATGGTTCTTGAGATCGCGGGAGCTCTCCTTATTATCTCACTTCTTAAGAACCTTTTCATGGTCATAAGCAATCAGGGCTACAACCATGTATATACAGGCGCTCTGTCAGCGCTGGAGAGCGATGTGGTGGACGGTGTGCTGAAGATCACCACCGGCTGCATAGAAGAAAAGGGCACCGGCCTGTTCATACAGAGGATAACAGGGGACACCTCACGGATCGCCTCGGGCTATAACAGCATTGCCGATATGTTTGTGAACATTTTAAACTACGCGGGTATCCTTATCGCAATGTTCAGCATCGACCCTTCGATCGCTCTGGTGACTGTCGTGATCGTGGCTGTTCAGGTTTTTGTGGAGCTGTTCAGAACAAAGAGGCTGTTTAAGGATGACAGGATCTTCCGCTCGCACAATGAACAGTTTACGGGACTGGTAGGAGAAATGGTCCGTGGTCACAGGGACATACGCCTTTTAAATAATGAAAAGACCTTCTGGGAGGAACTGACGGAACGGATAAATACGGCAAATGAAAAAAGGCTTTATATGCAGAAACGCTCATGGAACCTTAAGCTGTTTCGCTGGGAGACAGGTGAATTCGGTACCTTTGCCTTTATCGCTCTTCTGGCATACCTTATTGCAAAGGGGGAAATGATCCCGGCAACTGCCCTGATCATATATAATTATTATTCGGATATCAGCAGCAGTTCCTTAAAGACTATAGGAAGCTTTCTGGATTCCATCACGGATTTCAACATTTCAAACGAAAGGGTTTGCGCTCTGCTGACAAGCGCGGAGTTTCCCAAGGAGCATTTCGGCAATGAGAGGCTTGATAAGGTCAGGGGAGAGATAACCTTCGAGCATGTGGACTTTTCATACGATACGTCAGTCAAACCGGGAGAGGGGCGGAAGATATTACAGGATATGAGCTTCGTAATAAATCCCGGAGAAACTGTGGGTCTGGTGGGGAAAAGCGGCTGCGGAAAGACGACTGCCTTCAACCTGATCACAAAGCTCTACGAGCCGGATGCCGGAAAGGTTCTTTTGGACGGAAAGAATATAAAAGACCTTACAAAGGATTCAATAAGGGGCAATATTACGGTGGTGAGTCAGAGCCCTTACATATTCAGAATGTCTGTCAGAGATAATCTGAAGCTTGTAAAGCCCGACCTTAGCGATGATGAGATGATAAGGGTCTGCAGGCTGGCCTGCATAGACGAGGATATCAACCTTCTTCCGCAGGGATACGATACCATGATCGGAGAGGGAGGAGTGAACCTTTCGGGAGGGCAGAGACAGAGGCTTGCCATTGCCAGATCAATGCTAAGAGACAGTTCCATAGTACTGTTTGATGAGGCGACCTCTGCCCTTGACAACGACACTCAGGCAAGGATACAGCAGGCTATCGACAATATTCGAAAGGACAGGACTGTCATCATCATCGCCCACAGATTGTCTACAGTTATCAATTCCGACAGGATATTCTTTATGCAGGACGGTAATATCCTGGCAAAGGGGCGCCATGAAGAACTGCTTGAAACCTGCGAGCCGTACAGAAATCTGGCCATGATGGATGCATTGGAAGAAAACGGATGATTAAGACGGTACGAAGCTATATAAAGATACTGACATTGCTCATGCTGATGACATCAGCTGCAGCTTTACTTGTATCCTGATATAACGGACTTGAGGGTGTCCGCCTTCTGGACGAGACGATCGGTGACGGCAATGTCGGAGCAGTGGCCATATCGCCGGTTACGAATATACCTGATCTGAAGAATCGGATAAATGAGTTCCTCAGTCAGATAAAAGCTGATGGAACTCTTGAGGATATGAGAGCGCGCTGGATGATAAAACGTGACATGAAAATGCCCGACATTCCGGAGGCTTCAGATCCAAAGTACCATCTGCAGGCAGATGTTATCATACTGAGTTAGCGATAACTAACCGATATGCCGGCGAGCACTCTTTTGATGAAAAGGATCAGAT
>DNAD01000363.1:1814-4552 GCA_003484785.1 Lachnospiraceae bacterium | reverse complement strand
AATTGTACTGTTTACTGGACAGCAAGGAGAAGCTATGGAAGTATTTCAGGGTATTCCGGTATTTGGGGGAATAGCGGAGGGAAATATCTTATTTTTCCAGAGGGGCAAGCAGAACGTGGTCTGCGTGCGGATAAGCAATGTCGAGAAAGAAACAGAGCGTTACGAGAAGGCCTGTGAGACCATCATCGGTCAGCTTGACGAGCTCTACGTAAAGGCACTGAACGAATTCGGCGAAAGCAGGGCAAAGATACTTGATATATATAAGCTCATTGTAATGGATAAGGAGTTCAATGACAGCATAAAGGGGCTCATCCGGGATAAAAGGGTTAACGCCGAGTATGCCATAGTCTTTGCCACGGATGAATTCTGTGAAAGGCTCATAGGCTTCGGGGATGAGTACATGAGGGTAAGGACTTCGGACATCAGGGATATCTCCGGCAGGCTCATAGAGATATTAAGCGGAGGAGCGGACAAAAACGCGGAGGAGCTTATGGAGCCTGTGATCATAGCCTCCGACGAGCTTACCCCCAGCGAGACCATAAGAATGGATAAGAGCAGGGTTTTATCCATAGTGACAAGGAAGGGCTCGACTCTTTCACATACCGCCATCCTTTCAAAGGCCATGAACATTCCCGCCATCATTGGGGCACCGGTGAGAAAGAACTGGAACGGACGCTTTGCAATAGTCGACGGCTATACGGGACAGATCTTTTTAGAGCCCGATGAAGAGACGGTAAGGTTATACTCCGAGAAGAGGAGCAGGGCAGAGGATATAAAAAGGCAGTATTCCGCCTTCAAGAAGAAGGAGGATATCACAAAGAGCGGCCGTCAGATAGGTATTTATGCAAACATAAGCGATATCAACGATGTCGATGCCGCGGTTGAGAACAATGCGGCCGGCATCGGGCTGTTAAGAAGTGAGTTCCTCTACCTCAAGTCGGGAAGCTATCCCACGGAGGAGGAGCAGTTTGAGGCTTATAAGAGCGTGGCGCAGAAGCTTCGGGGGAAGGAAGTCGTGATCAGAACCTGCGATATTGGCGGAGACAAGGTTCCCAGGTACATGCGCCTTAAGAAGGAGGTCAATCCGGCCATGGGCTACAGAGGCATCAGACTGAGCCTTGACAGACCGGATATGTTTACAGCCCAGCTCAGGGCGATATACAGGGCAAGCGCCTACGGAAATATTTCGATCCTCTATCCTCTTATCACATCCCCGGATGAGGTGGCTCAGCTGAAAAAGATCAACGAGGAGGTCAGGGAGGAGCTTACCGCCGATAAGATCCCTTTCGGAAGGGTCAGGCAGGGGATCATGATAGAGACTCCCGCCGCCGCGATAATATCGGATCTGCTGGCAAAGGAAGTGGATTTTCTGAGCATAGGCACCAATGACCTTACCCAGTATGCGCTTGCCGTGGACAGGCAGAATCCGAAGATAGACAAGTACTATGACGATGACCATCCCGCGATTTTCAGGCTTATACAGATGATAGTGGAAAACGGTCACAAATGCGGAAAAAAGGTGACGATCTGCGGTGAGCTGGCTTCCAGCCTTACCCATACCGATGACTTTATCAGGATGGGGGTCGACGCGCTTTCGGTTTCGGTGCCCTACATCTTAAAGCTCAGGGAGCACATAATCAACTCTGAGCTATGAGTAAGGAAAAACTGATCAAAGCAGTCTGATCAGCGTTTCACCAAAGGGCGGCTACAGGAAAAGCTCCAGCACAAAGACCACGAGACAGGAGAATAAGGAAACCTGCAGAAGAGGCATTCCGAACCAGGCAAGGGCCACTCCCACAATAAAAGCAACGGCCCCTGCCACCGGGCTCGTGGCTGCGGTCACCATCGCAGGGAAGGTCATTACCGCAAGGGTCACATAGGGCACATAGAACAGGAACGAGCGTATTATGGGATTCTTGATCTCGCGCCTGATAAGGGTAAGGGGGATCACCCTGATAAGGTAGGTGACTCCCGCCATTATTAAGATATAAATAACAGTGTTATGTTCCATTCAGACTTCCTCTCCGCGCCGATTTGTTTACAAATCGTGCGCTTAGGCATTAACTTTGGTTCACCTACTATTTTTCATCTTTTACCGGGAAGAGAAGGGCTGCGCCAAGGGAGATGACCATGGTGAGAAGTATTATCCTGAAACCCGGGGGTATGGCCGATAACGGCGGAACATAGGTAAAGACCGCGCTTAACAGCATGGATATAACTACCAGCCCCAGAATTACATGGTTTTTCCGCGAAGGCGGGATTATGATGGCGATGAACATTCCGTAGAGAGCTACGCTCAGGGCGGAGACAAGGCTCGGGGGCAGGATATTGCCCATCACGACCCCGAGACAGGTGCCGAGGGTCCAGGCCGGAGCGGATATTGCCACCGCGCCGTAGGAATAATAAACATTGAGATATCCCGGATATGCAATGGAGATGCCGAAGATCTCATCGGTAATGGTCATTCCGAGAAGCAGTCTCTTTCCAGGGGAGGTATCAGGAGGGATCTTCTGGCTCATGGCGCAGGACATCAGCATGTAGCGTATATTGATCACAAATTCCATTATCGCCATTTCCAGATATCCCGCGGATGCCGCAATCAGCGTAAAGCCGGCGAACTCCCCGGCGGAGGCCAGGCAGAGCAGGCTTGCGGCGGAGGCCTGAAAGGCAGTGAGGCCCGCATTTTTTGCCGCAATGCCGAGAGAAAAGGAAACCGCAAGATATCCCAGAGCAATGGG
>DNAD01000363.1:0-1761 GCA_003484785.1 Lachnospiraceae bacterium | reverse complement strand
ATCCCGTCCCTTACTCCTTTCATAAAGATCGTTTTATTACTCATCATTTAAACCGCACCGCTTAAGACTTAAACAGATTTACGACCAGCTTGATCCCGTACTTACAGTAGTTAATGAAGACTCCGGGATGGGTGACGCACTCGCCCATCTTCTTAAAGATATATTTCGGACGAAGATAGAAGGAGAGCAGGATATTCCGCCTTAACTTCATCAGCTCGTCTATGGTCAGGTGCATGGTTCCCCTCATGCTTGAGTGGAAGAAATCAGACCCCAGCACCGATTCCGCAAGCAGATTATTATCCTTGCAGGTATCGTAGAGGGGGGTACCGTAGAAGGGGAGAGCTATGGTAACCTCGATGAAATCGGGATCAGCTTTAAGGATCAGCTTTTTCGTCTTAAGTATATGCTCCCTTGTCTCCCAGGGGAAGCCTATCACAAAGAAGCCCCAGAAGGGAAGCTTAAGCTCGTGGCACCATTTTGCCGCCTGAAGGTTCTCTTCAACGGTGGTTCCCTTTTTTATAAGCTTAAGTATCTCGTCAGACCCGGATTCGAAGCCGAAGGCAACGAGGAAGCAGCCCGCTTCCTTCATAAGCTGAAGAGTCTCCTTACTTAAGGGCCGAACCCTTGAGTTGGCGGTGAACTGGATCTTCCCATGCAGGGGAGAATCGATGATCAGCCGGCACATCTTCTGTACCCAGTCAGGATTGATCGTGAAGGTATCCGCCTTGAAGAAGAAATTTTTGATACCGTGCCTTTCATAGCATTCGGTCATTTCCGCCAGCACATTCTCCGGAGAACGGAATCTCACCCTCTTTCCCGATATCTCGGGAGTAAGACAGAATACGCAGTTTGAAGGACAGCCTCTTGCGGTCTGGATGGTCGCCATGGGCTCATCGGTATCCGGCCTCTTATAGAGAGCATTGTTCATAAGCTCTCTGGCAGGGAAGGGACGTGAGTCCAGATCCTCCCCCCAGGTATGAAAGGCCGTCCGCTTAAAGCCGCCGTTTTCGTCCTTATAAAGGATCGAAAGGACATCCTCTATCTTTCCCTCACCCCTTAAGGCATAGTCGGCAACCTCGCCGATGGCAAAGTCAACCTCTCCTCCTATCATATAGTCCACATGGGATAAATCGAGAAGGTCGAGCATGGCCTGCTCGGGAGCGTAGAAGAGGGCGCCTTTAAGCACCACTATGGGAGAGTATTTATCCTTGATCTCGTTAATGAGCTTAAGGTCATCAAAGATAGTGGTATTCGTAATGCTCATCATTATGAGGTCAGGCCTGTACTCGGTAAGATCTCTGTGAAGATCCTCCATTGTCGCCCCTTCGGTCTGGTAATCCCTCAGCTTTACCTCATAGTGCTTATTTAAAAGAACTGCCGCCGCGTAGCCGAGATCGTTGCAGGCACGCATGGCCTGGGCCGAGCCGTCGTCAACGTTCTGCTGGCAGCGGTCCTCGCCTCTCTGAAAAAGTGCTCCCGGCGGGTAGAATAAAAGAATCTTGTTCATGTCTGTTTTCCTCGAAATTCCTTGATCAATATAACCCCGTCATCATAGCATAGTTGCATTATGTTGTCAAAAACGTTACTATTCACAGCCCAAAAGGCTGTGAATAGTAACAAAACGACCGCGTGAATGGTAGCCACAAACTTAAAAAACTGTGTTATAATAGTTGCCATGCTGTATAAGATCACTAACGGTACCGTTGAACTGTCCGGTACCACCATATTAAACAGGATAGATTTTGAGATCAGGAATAAGAA
>DNAD01000058.1 GCA_003484785.1 Lachnospiraceae bacterium | reverse complement strand
CATGTGGTCCCCGCCCCCCGCAGGCTGCGCGGAATCCGCCTGTAAATTCTGCATAAGAGGATCGCTCTGCGATCTTTCCATATTAATCATCCCTACCACCGATCCTGTTCATAAATGCACAAAGTAAGTGCTTTAACTATAATTTGTACCCTTTGTATTCCGGGTCAACAGACCGAAGACGATTATAGCAGTATTCCCACTCATTATCAAGTTAACATTTACTGATCATCACAGCCCTTGAACTTGCGATCATGTGATGTTATACTCATTCCGAAAATACTATCCGGCCATTCATGCCGTGAAGGTAACCGCAAAGCTTCGTAACTGTTCGGTACCTTCGCAGTTACAGGCCGCAGGCCGGTTAAAAATACCTTCGGCGATGGGCCAAAGGCACGGAAATGAATTAAGCAATAAACGCGGATCCCGAATCCGCTTCCTATTACTGATAAGGGGATGAAAAAGATGGATGAGGATAACAGAGGCTTCGGAGACGGAGGCTACAACGATAGCAACTATAACGATAACAACCACAACGGAAATAACGGCTACGGAAGCGGGAATTTCTACAACAGCTCCCAAAACGAGGAGGGCAACGGAAACAGGGGAATCTCCATCGCCTGCCTGGTATGCGGGATCCTGTCGCTGATCTGCTGCTGCGGCGGATGGTTAGGGCTGATACTGGCGGCAGCTGCCATTGTTCTGGGCATCATCAGCATAAAGAACAATTACGACGGACGGGAGCTGGCCATAGCCGGTCTTATCACCGGAGGCTGCGGTATGGTGCTGGCCATCGTGATGCTCATATTCGCGGCGATCGCAGCCGGCCTTTCACCTGATTTCCTCAGAGATGGAATGGAGTATTACAACCTGGACGATATTTACGACATACTGTGAAAGAAGATATCTGTGTAACATTATACAAGCTTGGCAGGATTGTGTTAATAATAGGGCTCATAGCGCTTCCCCTGTATTACCTTGGGGCATTTAAGGCGCTTGAGCCCTATAATTATTGCATCTTCAAGCGTATCGTCGGATTATACTGCCCGGGCTGCGGAGGGACGAGAGCTCTCAAAGCCCTGCTTTCGGGAGATATCGCCGCAAGCCTCTTCTATCATCCGGCCGTCCTGTATTTCGCGGTCTTCTATATCGTATTCATGCTCAGGATGTTTATGATGCTCAGGTTCAATATCGGAAAGGTATCCTATAAGAGAGTCGTATTCTTCATATGGCTCGGGATCGCCCTGATCCTTATCCAGTGGGCAGCTAAAAATATCGCTCTTTACCTGTCAGTGACCGGCTTTTAGAGCGGCAGCCTTTCCAACCCATCTTCCGCAGGCTCCGCAGGGCAGGATAAGCCCCGATCCCGTAACCAAAAGCCCCACCTCATCGGCCCGTGTTTCCCCCTCAAACCTCTTCCCGACTGTCAGGTTTAACATATAGGACAGCACCGCCGGCTGCAGCCCTGTTGTATAGGAATTGATCAGGAAAAACAGAGGGTTTTCCGAGAGCAGCAGAGTACACCTCTCGATAAAGGCAAAGATCTGATCCTCCAGTTTCCAGATCTCCCCCTTCGGGCCCCTGCCGTAGGACGGAGGATCCATGATCACGGCGTCATAACTGTTGCCCCTTCTGAGCTCTCTCTCCACAAACCTGGAGCAGTCATCCACCAGCCACCTTACGGGAGCCTCCGAAAGGCCGCTTGATACGGCATTTTCCTTCGCCCAGGCCACCATCCCCTTAGAGGCGTCAACATGAGTGACCATAGCTCCTGCCGAGGCCGCGGCCAGTGTAGCCCCTCCGGTATAGGCAAAGAGGTTTAACACCTTTATGGGCCTTCCCGCGTTTGAGATAAGCTCCCGCATCCAGTCCCAGTTGACCGCCTGCTCGGGAAAGACCCCTGTATGCTTGAAGCTGAAGGGCTTAAGGTTAAAGGTGAGGTTCTTATACCGTATGCTCCACTGATTGGGAAGATCAAAAAACTCCCATTCGCCCCCGCCTCTGGAGCTCCTGTGATAGTGGGCATTTGGCCTCTCCCACATTATATTCGTTCTTTCCGTATTCCAGATCACCTGGGGATCGGGCCTTACCAGGGTATAACGATCCCATCTCTCAAGCCTTTCCCCTCCTGACGCATCCAGAATCTCAAAATCCTTCCATTCATCCGAAACCCACATAAATACCCCCTGATCAAAACATATATAGTAAACACCATCAGGCAAAACCTGATGTCGTTTACTATAGCATAAGCCGGCCTATTTTGCCGCAAATATAAGCCCGAAGGTCCCCGGCCCGCTGTTAACGCTTATAACCGAGGAAGCCTTCTGCAGTATCACCTGCCGGAAGGGAACCAGCCTCCTGACCTCTTTTTCTATATCGTAGAGCTCCTCCTCACCGATCCCGGCATAGGTTATGAACAGGAGCTCCCTGTTAACCGAGTTCCTGTCATAAAGAGCCGAAGCTATATATTTTTTGTATGTTTCCTCTCTGCTGCCGAACCATACCCTGGAAACGCGGAAACGCCCGTTTTTTATCACAAGAGCGGGAACGGGACTCAGCATCAATGCATTTGAAATACGGGTGATTACAGGATTGATGATGCCCCCTCTGGCAAGGTAGGAGGTACTCTCCGCCAGAAAGCTCGTATGTACCCGGTCCTTAAACTGATGCAGTTCATTAAGGATCTGTTCGACAGACAGCTCCTGTTCCGCCAGCTCCAGTGCCTTAAGGACCACCATTCCCAGACCGCTTGACACCTGTCTGCTGTCGACCACTGTAACGTTTTCAAAGGCTCTTGCAGCTTCGGTTGCGCTGGAATAACCTCTGCCTACGCCGCTCATCATCGAGATATGGATTATATTGTTAGCCTCGTTTAAATGCTTTGCAAAAAAAGCTTCGTACTCCCCGATCCCCGGGCTGTCAGAGCTCACCGCGCCGCGATTTTCCCTCATATAGGAAATAAGCTCCCTGGCCTCCGTCTCCAGTCCGTCCAGGAAAACGCCCTGGTCGGTGTTTACATGGTAGGGGAGGGTTGCAAGCCTTTTGGATCTGATAAGCTCGGCAGGCAGATCGCATACGCTGTCGGTGGTGATCATCACGGGCAGCTTCTTACGGTGATCACGATACCGGATCGAAATATCCTTTGAGAGCACATCATCCTCGCTTATGAGCCTTACCTTATCTTCAGGCAGAAGGTGACGCAGCTCCGTTTCCAGCATCTCCGCATTTACCGGTTTGCTCAGATAGGAATCGAACCCCTCCTGCTTAAACAGGATCTGAATATCGTTTCCCGTGTTTGCGGTAAAGGCACACACCCTGCTGTTCCTGTTCTTTCCCCCTTCCTGACTCCTTATCCTGTGCAGGCATTCGATGCCGTCCATCTCCGGCATCAGGTGATCCAGGAAGATCACGTCATAATGACGGGAGTATGTCTTTTTCAGGCACTCCTCACCGCTCTCCGCGGTATCGACCATGGCCCCGGTATCCGAAAGGAGCTTGCTTACCACAAAAAGGTTCATCTCATTGTCATCCACCACCAGTACCCTGGCTTCCGGAGCTTCGTAGCTCTGAGTATACCTTACGCGATGGTTCATAAGGTGCATTGATTCAAGATCCAGCTCACCTATCCTGCCGCCTGAGGCGATCCCCTGAGGTATTTCCACCACAAAGGTGGAGCCCTGGGTATAGACGCTGTTGACCTTGATCGTTCCGCCCATAAGCAGCACAAACTGTTTTACAATGGAAAGGCCCAGTCCCGTACCCTCAACATAGCGGTTCGCCTCGCTGTCCACTCTCTTGAAAGCGGTAAACAGCTGCGGGATGTTCTCCTTTTTTATGCCTGTTCCGGTATCGGTAACGGTAAATATCACATCCACAGAGTCCGGAAGGGATCCTTCAATATCCAGATCTCCATGCTTTGCCTGTATGGAGAGAGTCACCGAACCCTCCTTTGTGTATTTAACCGCATTGTTTAATATATTTATAAGGATCTGCTTGATCCTGACATCATCGCCTATGAGGCTTGCGGGGAGGTTCGGATCCACGTCTATGTGAAATTCCAGCCCCTTTTCCTTTGCCCTTATCCATATAATCCCAACGATATCCGAAAGCAGGTTTCCCAGGTCATACTCGGCATTATTGAGCTCCATCCTGCCCGATTCTATCTTAGACATATCAAGGATATTGTTGATGATCTCCAGAAGCATCTGGCTTGCCGCCTGGATATTCTTTGCGCACTCGGCAGACTCATCCGAAATGCTCTCATCCCTCAGGATCATTTCGTCAAGGCCTATGATCGAATTGATGGGAGTACGTATCTCATGGCTCATACTTGAGAAAAACTGGCTCTGCGCCCGGTTCAGCTCGTCGATCTCCCTCCTTCTCTCCTCGCTGCGCATTCTCTCCTTGTCATATACTCTTATGGCAAAATCAAACATCAGACAGACCATGAAGCAGACCACGGTTAAGGACATGAAGGAATCCTGGTAACCTACGATATCGGAATGAGGGATCACCAGAGAAGGATTCCGTCTGGCTATGAAATAACAGGCACCCGATACTATGAACTCGGCAAAAAGAATAACGTATGATATTTTACCTCTTACGGTCATTATTATGAATACGGATGCCAGCACTATCCACAGAGGAGTTCCGCCATTTATCCCCCCGCTGGTAAAAAATGTAAAGGGTATGACCAGGAATACTACAATGACCGAGCAGATCACGGCACCCAGATGCAGACGGTTTGTCTTATAGGCCAGAAAAACCACTGCCGAAACGATAACGATACTGACACACAGCACTGCCAGCTCACCGGGGTTTTCGTTTAAGAACATGCCTCCGATAAATACCAGGACCAGGGCAACTATGGCGATTGACGTGATCAGGATCAGGAGTCTTTCCTCTATGCTTCTTTTCGGATCATCAAGGATCCTGGCTATCTTTTTTGATATCATATTTTTTCTCCCTTGGAAGCTGATCTTTTTAGTCAAGAGCCTTTGTCAGGGTATCTCTTAAGGAGGCATACATCGTAATGAAGGGATTGTGCTTCTTGCAGATAAAGGCCTCATCCCCCTTCTTTGCCGCCATTTCCAGAGCTTCCGCCTTATCCCCAAGCCTTGAGGCTCCGATAAGCCTTGAGGTGCTTTTTATGGAGTGGATCAGAATAGAATAGCTATTCCAGTCCTTTGCTTCGTAGTCAACCTGAAGTTGCGATTCCTTGTCGGCAGAGCTGTCCCTGTATTCCTTAAGCAGCGATATATAAAAGTCCCAGTCACCGTTGGAAAAGACCAGGCCCTCCGCGGTGACTACGCCGCCATCCTCGAGGATCTGATAGAGCTCCTCCTCGGTTTTTCCGCTTTTCTTTTGAGAGGTGTTCCCGGGCTGTTCCTCAGCCGGCTCATCCGCCTCCTCCTGCAAAAGGCCCTGAAGGCTCTCCTCCTCCTTTTGCGGATCCTTTGGCAAAGCCTTCTTCTTATCCATACGCCGGGTCACCCTTTTAAGAACCCTCTCCATTTCCGGGATCACTATGGGCTTTGGGATGAAGCCGTCAAAGCCCTCGGTCATGAACATATCCTTTGCTCCGCTTATTGCGTTTGCGGTAAGGGCAATGAAGCGCGTTTCCTCACCCTTCTGCTCCGAATTCGCCTTTATCCGCTTCATGGCCTCCACACCGTCCATGCCCGGCATCATATGATCCATGAATACCAGATCAAAATAATACTTAAGGCAGAGGTCTATTGCCTCCTGGCCGCTTCCCGCGGTTGTTATCTCCATTCCGTATCCGGAGAAGATCCCCTTTGCGACTATGAGGTTCATGGGTTCGTCATCCACCACCAGAGCGTTATAGCCTCTGAGATCCAGCCCGGCCTTCTGGGAGCTCTCATGCGCGGGCCCCTTCCTTCCTTCATTCAGAAGCTCTATCAGAGGAAAACCGTAGAAGGGCTTCTTCATAATGACCGCTCCGGACCCGGCTCTCAGATTAACATCGTTGCCCGCAAGCACGATCACATCCATTTCCGAGGACAGCATATCTATATAATCGCTGTTAATGTAGTATTCCAGCTCGCCGACGATGAGATGTGTCAGCTCATAGGTAGTGACGAGCTTCTTCAGTCCTTCAAGGGTATCGGACTGATGGATCGTTATCCCCAGATCAGCCTCCATTGTCGATATCATCGTGGCATAGAATTCACGGATCCGCGGGACGGAAGCATTGGCAAAGCTCATAAACCCGCCCAGGCAGATCGAATCCTTGTCATTGAGAGCCATGCAGGGCGAGGGATCGGCTATTTTCTGCGGAATGCTCACAGTCACCGTGGTTCCGGAATCAGGCTCACTGTCGATCTTGACAAAACCGCCCATTGCTGCCACCAGTCCGTGGACGATAGTCATACCGAGCCCGAAACCGCCTGCGGTCCTTGACTGTCCGGAGCTTGACTGGTAGAACTGCTCAAAGATCCGGTCGACCTCCTCCTCGCTCATTCCGATACCGGTATCGGTGACCTGAAGGCAGAGGTTTACACCGTATTCTCGCTCCATAGTAAATATCTTTACGTATATGCCTCCCTTTTTGGTAAATTTAAAGCCGTTTACGATAAGATGGCGCAGTATCTTCTTTACCTTATCGGCATCTCCGGTAAGGACGGCGGGCATCCGGGTATCAATATCGAAAACAAGCTCAAGCTGTGTGGTAGTAAGAAAGCTCAGCTCTTCGATCAGATCGCCGATGAGACTGGATATCTTATACTCCTCCCTGGTCACGGTCAGCTTATCCATATCTATCTCGGTATAGTCAAGGATATCCCTGATCTGCTCCGCAGCGCGGTTTCCCGCTTTCTGAACGGAGATCAGATCACGTCTTCTCTTTTCATCAGTCTCGGAGCTTAACAGGACTCCGGTCAGTCCCGTCACAACATTTATGGGAGTACGTATCTCATGTGAAACATTTGTCAGGAAATCGTCAACCTGGAGCGTAACCTTCTTAAGCTCCGCGATCTCCTCCCTGCTCTTTTCCCTTTCACTATGGCGTTTCCTTATGATGAGCTTCGAAATATAGCCTGCCATGAAAATTATCAGCAGATGTAAGAATATCCTTGTAAAGCCCAGGGTATCAAGGCTCTCTCCGTTCATCAGCATCATAACAAGATCAAAGCCGATAACAAAGACATAGAGCGCCTGGCAGATAGTGATAAAGACAGGCTGTTCGGTTACGCTGTACAGTATGATGAAAAGCACGACTATCGCTGTCGTATCGTAGAAGCTGGTGTTGTGTATCCCGTAATACAGGAAGGAGAAGGTTAAAAAGGAAGTGTATACCCAAAGCCGGAAATCGGGATCAAAGCGGTCGCTGATATGCAGATACCAGCTTACTATCACTCCCACCACGATCCAGGGCAGTACCCAGACCTCCCAGCCCAGCAGACTCGCCTCCACAAACAGGAGCACGGAAAAAATGGTCTCACTAAGGACAAGCATCAGATGTGATATTTTGACAAGCTCTTTTCTGTCGTCCGTTTTGTTCATTTATTATACTCCGTAAAGTGATCATATTATGTCAGGTTAAAAGCGCAGGCGGCCTGTGATATCCTGACCGATTGTAGATGTACAAAACCTGAAGAC
>DNAD01000252.1:2690-7991 GCA_003484785.1 Lachnospiraceae bacterium | reverse complement strand
CTTCCTTCGCCTTTCTGTATAGCTCTGTCCGTCGGCTATGGACTGATGCAGTACCTTCTTCATCAGAACTATAACATGAACTATCTGGACGGAGTTTATATGCTGCCCCTGATGATGCTCGGGGTTTACAGGGTCATTGAGAAAAATAAAATAACAACGTTATCCCTGGTCACGGGGCTTGCGATAATCTTCAACTGGTACACCGCAGGGATAAACTGTATCTTTTCGGGCTTTTACTTTCTGTTCGAGACAGGGCTGTTTCTGATAAAGAGCAGGGAGGGCAGGAGGTTTAAGCTGTTTTTCCAAAGAGCCTTCAGATACGTTTCGGGAATGCTTTTCGGGGTACTTACAAGCGCGGCGGTGTTCGTTCCTACGATATACGAGCTGAGGCTCGGAAAAGCCGGAGACTTTGACTGGTATCTGCTTGAGGGAGGGCTGTTGGGCAACCCGGCAGAATTGATACATAACTATTATCTTACCTCGGGATATATAGACGGAGGCATGTTTAACACCATATTCTGCGGAAGCTTTGCGATCCTTGGAGCGATCGGCATTTTTGCGATCTCCCGGGATGTAATGTGCCGGAAGGAAAAGCTTATTTATCTTGCCATGTTTGTCTTCCTGGGCTTCATGTTTTACTGGCAGCCGTTATTTTTCATTTTCTCTCTTTTGAAAAAGGGTGCCGGGCATACCGGCAGGTATCTCTATCTGGGATGCTTTATTCTTCTTTACCTGGCATCGGTCTTCTACAGCAGGCTGGAAGCGGTAAGATGGAAGGTGTTTGCCTGTATTACGGCCGGTTACCTTGCTGTTTTTACCGCTCTTTTGATCAGGGAACCTCTGGAGATCCCGAACCGCGGTTATTATACGGCTGCCGCAATACTGACCGCGGCTGTCCTTGTGTACTGTTATTCACGCTTCCTTATAAATAATGAAGATAAGCAAAACCTCTCCTCCCCGGCGGACGAGGGTGAGTCTTCGGACGGACATGGGTTTTTCGCAGGCTATATCTCTGCAGCTGCCGCTGTATTTATACTGGCTTTCTGCAGCTTTGAGGCCTGGTATAATTCAGGCAGGGTGCTGTCACTGTATTTGTCCGATGAGAGCGCGGCAGCTTTTCCGGAGTATGAAAGAGCGGAACAAAAGCTTGTTGATTCGATAAAAGCCTATGATACGGACTTTTACCGCATTACCCAGACTCAGACCCGTACCATGAGATATGACGAGGAAACCGCAAACTATAACGAGCCCATTGCGTTTGATTATCCATCGATAGACGGCTATACCTCAACTCCTCATGTTTCACAGTTTAAGTTCATGAAAAAGGGCGGCTACAGGAATGAGCTTGCCGCGGGAACCCCTTCGGTCTGCCGGAATATTTCGATACTGCCCTTTGATTCCCTTCTGGGGGTAAGGTATTTGATGTCTCCGTTTGAAATAAACGGGTTTGAAAAGGTTGACGTACTTGAAAGGGAAAACGGGAAGGACGTATATGAAAATCCTTTCGCCCTGCCGGTGGCTTTTAAGGTATCGCAGGCTCCTGCCGTCCCGAAGGCCGCGAATCCTTTTGAATACAATAACCTTCTGTATGAAAGCATAACCGGGAAAGAGGCCGGGCTGTTTTCTCCGGTACAGTTTACCCGTGCCGACGATGAGGATGCAAGAACCTATGAGCTGTCACTTCCCCGGGGAAATATCGATGTGTTCGGATATCTGCCCTGGAGCGAAAGAGTATGGGGAGGGGCCGACCTTGATATTAACGGAAAGCTGACCTTTCCCTATTCCCGCTGGAACGGCATAGATCTTTTCTATATTCCCGTGGATAAGGGGGATAAGGTTGCCTATACGGAGCTTAAAGGATATAATACAGAAAATATCGTTGATGAGCAGTTCTACAGCCTGGACCTTGATAAGCTCGGAGAGATCACGCAGGAGCTTAAAACACATGCCTGTGACAGCCTTGATATCACGGACGGGGATATAGCCCTGACGGTAACGGCCAAAGACGGAGAAAAGCTTTTTACGTCGATTCCGGCGGACAGGGGCTGGACGATAACAAGAAACGGGCAGATGACGGAACCCGAAATATTTGAAAAATGCCTTATGCTCATCCCGCTTGAAGATGGTATCAACAATATAACGATGACCTACCATATCCCGTATCTTAAAGAAAGTCTGTGGATATCCGCCATCGGGCTGATCCTGATACTGGCGGACTTTATGGTCTTAAAAAAGCGGTCTGTGGTACAGCAGAGAATAAGATGTCGGGGTAAAATATTCGTTAAGGAGTAGAAATTGAGTAAAAAGAGAACAGGAGCAGTACTATTTTTCGTATTTTCCATATTTATGGTGCTGTATTACATCCTCGTTAAGGAAAGGGTGGAGTTTGATTCCGACTTTACGGATACCATATTGTGGGCCGAGGCGATGCTTACGGGCAACGGGCTGTTTGATCCCGAAATGTACTATGCCTATACGCTGCCCTTCGGCGGGTCTCTGCTGATGATGCCCTTTGTAGCAATCTTCGGTGTCGGATATAAGGCTCATGCACTGGGTTTCATCCTGTTTCTTGCCATATTTGTATTTTCCTTATATAAATTTTTAAGATCCATGGACTTTCCCACAGAGCACACCCTGACGGCAGCCGCGTTCATCCTGCTTTTGAGCCTTCCTACCAAGAATACGCGCATGATCATGTGGGGGCACGTGATCCATTACAGTCTGGGACTTTTGTTCGTCATGGCGGCCACGGCGGTTTATTCGGGAATAGATATGGGGGATTTGTTCTTTTCGAAAGTTAACAGGAAGAGGTCGTTTCTGCTGATAGCTCTGACGGCTCTTTTCTGTACCAACGGCCTTACTACCATTTTGTTTTTCTTTATACCCTTTTACGGAGCGGTCATCCTGGAAAGGTTCATAAATATAAAGGATGAGCTTTTCTGCAGCGAAAACAGAAACACCGCGGCCTTGAGCATCGCAGGGCTTTGCGCGGCCGGAGCCGGGTTCATCCTGTCCGTTCTGGTACAGAGGCTTTCCGGGGTAAAAACCGTATATGAAGGCCTGTTCAAAACAATACCGATGTGGCAGGAATGGGTGTGGGATTTAACGGAGAGGCTCAGGGTCATGATGGTATGCGTGGCAGGGGAGGTTCCTTCGGAGATCCCCATGGAATCCATGACCGGAATCAGGATCATGTATATGGCCTTTGTCAGTCTGGTCATCATCTTCACGCCCTTCATAGCTTTCTGCGCATACAAAAAGATCGAAAATAAGATCATAAGGATATACATGCTTTCATATATTATCCTGCTGGCATCCACTCTTTTTGTTTATGATTTCAGTCATGCCAGAGGAACGATACACAGAATGGTGGGGCTTTATATGACAGCCCTGACCGTGACCGTGATCTTTATGATGTGGCTTGTAAGGCAGGGGGCTCTGTCACGGTTCGGAGCGGTGCTTGCGATCGTTTTGTCCATAGCCTGTCTGTTCAGCGCATACAGCACGATTGCCCTGAGGGGGCAGAACAGGTATGACGGCCTGACAACCGTTCTGAAGGAAAATGGTCTGAGCAGGGGCTATGCCGAATACTGGTCCGCCCAGGTGACAACGGTATTGTCGGATTCCGATATAACGGTGGCTCCGGTCAACATATCGGACAGCGGCGAGATAACGCCAAGGCTGTACAATTCGAGAGAGGATCAGTTTGAGGCCGTGGAGGGTGTTGACAGGTATTTTGTCTTTTTATCCTCCTGGGAGTATGAAACCACAAAGGATACGGTATGCAAAGATGCATCCGAGGTTATTCCGTTTGATGAGGACGGCTATATCGTTGTTTTCGATCATAATGTTTTTTAATGATGTTATGATGCCTGGGTCAGTTTGTACCAAAGGAGTTTGAAGCGCGGTGGGAGATTTTATAAGGGATATTTATAACAGGATAGAAAAAAGATACCGGATCTGCTTTTTCTCAGGGCTTATATGCGGGCTGATGGCTCATATCTATGCTCTTACAAATCATCTTTATAATTATGATGAGCTCTGGCATACTCCCACGGGCTTCGGTACAGGCGTAGAAGTGGGACGGTGGGCATTATCCTTTACGGTGTGGCTGCAGAAGCTTTTTTTTGCCGACTGCTTTACGATACCCTTTGTCAACGGTTTTGTAACCATAATCCTGTATGCGCTTACCGCCTGCTTTGCCGTGGCGGTGCTTGATATAAACGATGGCTTTTACGCGGGTATCACGGGGGCGCTCATGACAACCTTCCCTGCTCTGGTCTGCAGGATGTTCTATATGTTCACCACTCATTACTATGCAATAGGCATCGCAATGACGGCAGGGGGCATATGGCTGCTCGTTAAGCGCGCCGGGAAGGCGGGAAGGGTATCAAAGGGCGTAAGCGTTCTTGTCTCGGCAGCTCTGGTCATATACGGAACGGCCATATATCAGGCTGATTTTGTTACGGCGGTATGCCTGCTGGCGGGCTTTTTACTGGTTGAATTCATCCGAAGAGACCCCGGGTTTAAGGAGGCTTTCTTAAGATGCGTCTATTACGTTATCTTCCTCGGGGCCTGTATGGCGCTGTACCTGCTTGGCAGCAAGCTGGCTTTGGCCGTTACCGGAAAGGAAATGGAGACCTATGAAAACCTGGACAGTATGGGAAAGCTTAGCATGCATCAGCTTGTAAAGGGGCTTGTCAGGTGCTATAAGACTTTCCTAAGGCTCCCCTTCAGGGATGTATATTCCATGAATCCCAATGTAATAGTGCGCTTTGCCTTCCTTGTATCCATGCTGATCCTTTTATATACACTGATAAAGGTGTGGTCATCGAAGAAAAAGCTGCATCTTAAGCTGCTGGTCACAGCTATCATGGCCGTGCTGCCGGTTGCGGTAAATCTTATCATAATAATGGCTATCTCATCGGGTACCATGTACTCAATAATGGTATACGAGATAGTATATGTGCTGGTCTTGCCGGCGGCGTGCCTGACTGCCCTTTCCGAAATGACCTCTTATCCGCAGACGGGTAAACAACCGGAGCCGTATGAGGGCCTGAAGCCGGGTAAAGATCAGGAGCCGGATATAAAAACGGAGCAGGAGATAAATGCCGAAAACATAAGAAAGATATGGATGGAAAAGTTCGGTAAGGACACCCTGAACAAAAAGCAGCTGAAGGCAGCGGATATCGTGACCTCACTGGCGCTGACCGGGGCTGTGCTCACCTATATCTGGTTTGCCAACGGGAACTATCTTGCGATGGAGTATACCAATATCCATGATAACGCGTATTTTACGGT
>DNAD01000252.1:363-2605 GCA_003484785.1 Lachnospiraceae bacterium | reverse complement strand
CTTATAGGGGCTCCCACCGGCGATTCGACCTTCAGCAGACAGGCAATGATCGATGATACCTTTAATATCGCAGGCAAGGCAAGCACAAATATAGGGGAATACTCCTACTGGAACATCATGACCAGGGTCCTGGGTTTTGATCCAGTTGTAAGGAATTCCGATGAGGATGAGGAATATTTTTACAATCATCCCGAGGTGGCGGCGATGCCCGAGTATCCTGATGACGGTTCCGTAAGAGTGATAGATGATACAATAGTTGTCAAGTTTCAGGATATAACAGGAAAATAAGTATGATAATTACAGCCGTAAGCTTCATTTTTATGGGAGTGCTCCTGTTCCTTGCAGGAGCTCTGGTAAGCGAGATATCGGGCAGGTTATTCGGTGCAAGGCTTGAAAGCTTCGATTCCTTTATAATGGCAGGAATAGTGTTATCCACGGTTTACGCGGAGATCTTCAGCCTGTTTTCGGGGGTTTCCGCCTGCGCTCTGGCAATACTGGCGATTGTCTGCCTTGTTACGGGCCTTGTCTTAAGAAAGCAGATCGCCGGCCGGATCAGAGCCTTTGCGGCCGGGGACGGAAGGTACCATTTCATCCTTTTGCTGATACTGATCGCGGTCGTAGCTTCCATTGCTTC
This sequence comes from Lachnospiraceae bacterium, assembly GCA_003484785.1. Lineage (GTDB taxonomy): Bacteria > Bacillota > Clostridia > Lachnospirales > Lachnospiraceae > UBA2868. The sequence goes on along the minus strand of DNAD01000252.1, from coordinate 1,971 downwards.
CTTAGAGCCCATGGATTATGACACCTATCTTTATCATGGACAGGCGATCAAGTGGATAGAGAATTACGGCTCGGTAAAGGGGCTTGCCAACCTTCATCCCCGTTTCGGCTATAACAGTGCCTACATGTGCTTTCAGGCGCTTTTCAGCTTTAGCTTTCTCGGCCGTTCCCTGCATCACTCCAACGGCTTTATCGTGCTGTTCATGCTGTTTTATGCCCTCAGCGATAATTTCATCATCGCAAAAAGAAAGCCGGATACTACGGATCTTCTTAAGGCTTCGATGATCTTTTATGTCATATATACCCTGGACAGTATATCCTCCTCCGGAACGGACATCTTTCCCATGCTGGCCCTGCTCTATATCTTTTCAAAGTGGATCGGGGTATACAAAAGCGGTTCGGAGGATAAGGCGGCGCAGTACGGGCTTTTGTGCATGCTTTCCGTATTCTGTGTTACGGTCAAGCTTTCAATAGCGCCTGTTATATTACTTTCGGTCCTTCCGGTGGTCCTTCTTGCACGAAAGAAGGAGCTTAAGAAGCTTTGGGGCTTTGTCATCACCGCGGTTTTTATCGGGCTTCCTTATTTAATAAGAAATATCATCCTGTCAGGGTACCTGTTATATCCGATGGAGAAATTCGATCTGCTGAACGTGGACTGGAAGGTGCCGGCGGAGAGGGCGTTTACCGACAGGATTGAGATAGAGATGTATGCCAAGGGCCTGATCGGTTTCGAGCTTAAGAGCTATCCGATCCGTGTCTGGGTTCAGTCATGGTACAGAGAGCTGCTTTTAGTGCCGAGGATCCTCCTTTTTGTATCGGGTGTTCTCATCGCTTATTTTCTTATAAAGCTGTTAAGCGTGCTTGCCGTGTCCTTCGGGAAAAAGAACAGCGGGCATTCTGTTTCCGGCAACCGGGAGCTGGCCGATGAGAGGATGTTCATTTCGGGAGTGGCACTTGTTTCATATATTTACTGGTTTTTGATGGCGCCGAACATGCGCTACGGGATAGTTAATCTCCTGCTTATATCTTCGCTTGTGATCGGTTTTTACTTTAATGCCAGGAGCATGAGGGCTTTTATGGTCTTTCTTCTGGTATGTGATCTGATGGTTTTTTCGGAGAAGGCCGATATCGTGAAAACACAGACAAATCTTATATATCCGGAGGATTACCGGCGTTTTGAGTGTGTTGAGACCTGGTATAATACACCTAAGGGAAATAGAGTAACCGTCTATGTTCCGGCAGAGGGGGATCAGTCGGGAGTCGATGTTTTTCCCGAGGCGCCGGTCGCAGACCCGGAGCATGAGATGCTCCGTGGGGAGAGCCTGAAGGATGGGTTCATGCCCATACCGCAGTGAATATGCGCACGATTCCTTTGGAATCGGCGCGGAGAGGAATTTGTGAGGATGAAAAAAACAATTATCGTGATGCCTGTGGCAAATGAAGAAAAGACCATAGAAGGAGTTCTGAATGAGATTCTCGGGCTTCCTTATGATGATCTGCACATATATCCGGTAATGGATTCATATTCAAAGGATAGGACCCAGAGCATAATAGAGAGGCTGTCTTCTGAAGACCCAAGGATAAAGCTCATCTTTCATAAGGAGTCAAG
>DNAD01000252.1:0-252 GCA_003484785.1 Lachnospiraceae bacterium | reverse complement strand
GAGAGGATAATAGAGATGGACGGAGGAGGGAGCCACCTCCCCTCCGAGATCCCGCAGTTTATCGAAAACCTGGACAAGGGCTATGACTGTGTCTGGGGGTCGCGCTTTGTACAGGGCGGGGATATCAGCAATCATCCGTTATACAGGCGTATCTTAAGCTCAGGGGGCACGATCCTTGCAAATCTCGTACTGGGAACGAGGCTTAAGGACATGACCAGCGGTTTTGAAGCTTTTCAGAGAAAGGTTCTTGCG
>DNAD01000015.1 GCA_003484785.1 Lachnospiraceae bacterium | reverse complement strand
AGGTTCTTTCGTACAGCTGCGTAACAGCCTCATCAAGAGCCTCCTCCTTAAACCTTTTCTCAAGCTCTCTTTCATACCCCGCTCCCTTAAGGACATAGTTAAGCGCGGCCACCGCGGGAAGCTCTCTTATAAATTCCAGATCCTTCGTAAGCTTTGATATTGCCATGAGCCTGTCCTCATCGTCAGCATAATATTCCAGAAGAGCTTCAAAACCCGTATTTTCCGAAAAATTAAAGGCCTCTCTGGACAGCCCCCTCTCCGGTCTGTTAAGTATCCTTAAAAGATCGTTAAACCTGCCTCCTTCCGATGCCAGCCTGAAATAGGACAGGATATCCTTTACCCAGTCCTCCTCAAAATAATTGGTTCCGGCTTCATTTTTATGATAGACAAGCTCACGTTTCTTAAGCTCATCCTCAAGGCTCCGGGGGCACCTCCCCATCCTGTAAAGAACCCCTATGCTTATCTCAGGCTTACTTTCCCGAAGCTCCTCTATCTTATCTGCCACAAACACCGCTTCCTGTGCCGATGACTTAAAGATCTGTACCGAAACCACTCCCTCTTCGGTATTTACTGCCTCCTGCCTCTTTTCGATCCTTGAGGTATTGTTCTTAATAAGGCTTACGGCAGTATTTACGATCCCGGCGCAGGAGCGATAATTCTTAACCAGGTTGACTACCTTAATATCCTTATGTTCCTCCATGAACCTCTTCATTATCGACGGACAGGCTCCGCGAAAGCCGTAGATCGACTGGTCGTCATCCCCCACCGCAAAGATATTCCTTTTTTCCCCCGCTAAAAGCAGCAGAACCCTGTACTGCTTAAGATCGATATCCTGAAACTCATCCACAAGGATATGATCATATTTGTCCTGCCATTTTTTAAGAACCTTCGGTATCTCTGTAAGCAGCCGTATGCACTCGGTTATCATGTCATCAAAGTCGAGTCTTTTCTCTCTTCTGCACTTATCGCAGTATTCCGAAAAAAGCCGTTCGAACAGCTCCTGCTCCTCATCCGTGGCGAACTCCGGCTCCAGACCGTTTTTTTTGACGGAGATCTTAGACAATATGTTCTCCTGCCAGGAAGCGTCCCTGTACTGTTCTGCTCCCAGCTTTTTCCCCGCATAAGCTATAAATTCCTTTTTTGTTTTCTGATTTAAAATGCTGTTTTCGTTGTATAGTCCCTGTCGTTTTAAGATGTGATAAAAAACAGCGTGAAATGTTCCAAAATGAACCGGTAGATCTGAATCTCTGATCTGCTTAGAGAAGCGTTCCCGCATCTCCCCCGCCGCTTCCTTCGAAAAGGTCAGCACAAGGATCCTTTCCGGGCTTACGCCGTAAACCTCGATAAGCCTTCTGATCCTCTCCGTAAGAACCGCGGTCTTTCCGGAGCCGGGCCCCGCCAGTACCAGCATCGGTCCGTCCCTGTGACCGGCGGCAAGCTCCTGCTCCCTGTTCAATTGTCTCAATAAATAAATCCCTCCTTTACATCACCTGAACCACTTGTCGGTAATTGTGGGCTTTTCGTAGCCCCAGTCCTCTTCGACAGCCCTGGAAGTCATGATGAAACCGTTTTTTGTAAGCACCCTCTCCGAGGCCTTGTTTTCCACCATGGTGCTGGCGGTGATTATCTCAGTATCTGTCCTAAAATAGAGATAATCGATCATCAGCTTTACCGTGCCGGAGGCGATCCCCCTTCCCCAGAAGCTCTCCGACAGCCTGTAGCCGAGACAGGTCTTATGCAGCTCATCCTTAAAGCCATAGTATTCCGCCAGTCCGCAGAATGTTCCTCTATTATCAGTGTCCGATCCGCCGCCTCCTTCCCCTTCCCTTAAAAATATCCCGAGGATCAGCGATTCCCTGTTTCTGAAAAGCTCCTCATATAGCTTTTCGATGGCTTCCCCGGGGTCATCAAACTGTTTTTCAAAAAGGAAGGTCGGGAGGTAGCGATATACGTTTTCATTGTCAGTCAGCTCCTTTAGCTTCAACGCATCGGAAATAACAAGCCTTTTCAGCTCTATCCTCTCATCTGAAAGATACGGGATCTCATCAAAAAGCTTCAACTTTTCACAGCTCTCCTTGTCGTTAATACCTGACCCGTTCTGTTTTATACCGGATCATCTCCTTTTATGCCTCAGCCGACGGACTTCTCAAGCTTTTCTATTCCCTTTCTTATCCTTAAAACGGACTCCTCCCGGCCAAGGATCTCCATGAGCTCCGTAGCTCCGCCCGGCGTCATTGGCTTGCCGGAAACCGCTGTCCTGATAGGCCACATGACATATCCGTTCTTATACTCCTTCTTCGCTACATAGTCAGAAAGCATGGCATATAACGCATCATTTGAATAATCCTCCTGCGCTTCAAGAAGCGGAAGCACCTCCCTGAGCACCGAAAGCGAGGATTCCAGTGTCGTCTTCATCTTTTTATGTACATACATCGAGGCATCGTATTCCGGAAGCTCTTCAAAGAAATCAATGTGCTCCTCTATATCCGGGAATATCTCTATCCTTGTCTTTACCATGCCAGCTATCTTCTTAAGGTCCAGCTCCTTCGTAATGACCTTCTTAATATGGGGCAGGGC
>DNAD01000204.1 GCA_003484785.1 Lachnospiraceae bacterium | reverse complement strand
TGTTGACGCCGAAGGAAACGACCTGGATGCCCCTGAGGTCGGCCCATTTCTTTGAGAGCACCTCATTTAAGGCATCGGCTATCTCTGTGGTATGTCCGGGAAGGGCGCTGTACCTTATGCCCATTTCAGAGATCTTTGCAAAGGTGGGCTGAAGAGCGGTCATAAGCTCGGTCTTCAACTGGGAATCGATCTCCTGCCTCTTGTACTCCGAGGAGACATTTCCCGATACGTTTGTATAGAAAAGAATGGGATCGGTGATCTTGTAGGAATACTCGCCGTGGCATCTTATTGCTATATCCACGTCAAGGCCGATATTCCTGTCAACAACCCTGAAGGGAACGGGATTTGCCGTGCCGTACTTGTTTCCGGGTATCTCCTTAGTATTGAAATAATAGATCCTCTGATCCTTGCCGGTATCACCGCCGAAGGTAATACGCTTTCCGATCTGCTTAAAGGTATTGAGGATATTCTGTCCGAGACTTCCGTAGAAAATGCTCGGCTCACTGCTTGTATCCCAGACGAACTCTCCGGGATCCGCACACAGCTCCACAACCTTGCCCTGATCCACGATTATCATACACTGTCCGTCTGCCACGGCAATGATGGAACCGTTGCTGATTATGTTGTCATTTCCCTTGGTATTGGAGCTTCTCTTACCGTTGGTAGTCTTAACTCCTTTGGTAACCAGCACGTCCGCCGGTATCGCTTCGCAGTAAAAAAACTCTCTCCAGCTGTCGGCCAGAGCTCCGCCTGCCGCTCCGGCAACTGCCTGAATCAATCCCATAACGTTATCCTCCTGACTTGAATTAAAAATCTGTGTGCATAAAGGGTTACTGTTCACGCCGCTTTGAACCGTGACAGTAACAGGTTTTGCTTCCACGCTTCACAGGGCTCTTTCAAAATACCCTTAAATGCTATTTTACCACATTTGTCTCAAAACATAAATAGTAAAACCCTACTGATTCAGTATGTTTTCGATGCACTCCTTCTGATATTTCTCAAAAGCCTCCATAAGGTTTCTGTCCCTGGTCATAAAATGATAATCCCTGTCATATTTTGCGAAGTAATGATCGTACTTGCCCCGGACAAGGGCTCTGAAGCGCCTGTCGCTCTCAAAATCGTCCAGCACGATATTCGCATGGACCTTAAGCAGCATATAATCCTCACGTCTGTAGACTATCCCGAATTTTTCCGGCTCGCACTCCGAAAGGCACATCAGGGCGCTGCGGTATTCATCAAAGAAGGAGAAGAGCTTTCCAAGCTGTAGCATGGCCCAGGTATAATGCCCAGAGCCCCTGCCTGCCTTCTCCGCAAGCCTCACATAAGCCTCGTAGGCCTTCTGGTACTCCCCGTCGTTAAGCTCCTTAAGCCCCTCTGCGAGCATGCTTTCACAGGACTTTCCGGCCACGTCTTCAAGGCTCTTTACCTGCACGAGCCTGATGTCCTCATAGCGTTTTTTGGGCTTTACGACATCCGCTTGCGGCGCATAGAACCTTTCGTTTACTATAAGCCCTCTTTCATTGCGTGAGGAATCGATGAGCCTGTTCGCGTTTTCCCTGAAGCTGCGAAGCCCAATCATAAAACAGGCCTCTTCGTATTCGGGATAATTCTGGGCTATCTCCGTTGCGACATACTCCACTATCCTTTTGTTATTCTCATAAAAGGTCTGATCAAGGATACTGCGGTAATAGATCTTTATCTCGCTCTCAAAATTCTTCATCCTCCGGTCTAAAAGAGCGTGGCCGATATGCACGAAAAAATCCCTTTTGTCCTTTATAAAGCGGGGATCACAGTGGTAATAGCGGATGAGAGCCTCATCGTAATTGCTGCTGAAATAATATAGCTCTCCCAGCGAAAAGAGCACCTCCGTATATATCTCCATGGACGAGTCGATATAGCGCAGTATCATCTCATACCGCCTCATGGCCTTTTCGTCCTGGCCGGTGCTCTTATACCAGGCAGCCTCCTTCATCCACTCCGTAAAGCTTTTGCTGATATCCTCATACGCATCGTTATCAAGGATGAACTCAAGCCCCTGTTCAAAGGTTATGCGGTTGGAATCGTGAAAAAGGCTCAGTCCCTGGCTGTTCCAGACAAGGGTCATCCCGTACTCGCCCATCATACGGTTGGTCTCGTACACCAGACCCTCAAATTCCATAAAATTAGAGAATGGGTCGATCTCGAACCATTCCCTGTAGGAGTCGTTGATCATTTTGATGAGCCTGCCGGCAGCGGAATCAACCTTTAAAAGCTTCGCCTTCTTTTTCGAAAGATTGAACACTCTCAGAGGTGCTTCCAGGCTCACCTCCCTGTTAAGAGGGCTCAGCGCTATGGAGGCGATGCCTCCGAGGATGATAAGCCTGTCGTCCTCCAGAACATACCTGCCGCAGGAGCGGAAGGTTTCATCGAGGATATGGGCGGTCTTATACAGTCTCACATCAAGTTCTCTTCCGGTTTCAAAGTATATCATCCGCTAATACCCCAGTCTGATCCTGTGAGTCAGCCTGAACACATGCCCCTGCAGCTCCTCCACCAGAAGATCCATGTCATAGGTTCCCGCCCCGACAGCGGACACCGCGTTATCCATATAGCCCTGTTTGTAATCCCCGTTTGAATATATCGAGTAAATCTTGTTCAGAAGTGATTCGCTTCCTATCAGATTTTCAAATTCGTACTCTCCCGCGCCCTTTGAGATTACCTGATTGTAGCAGTCATAGTAGTAATCATCCAGGGAGTTTATGATATCGTCCTGGGTCTTTCCCAGATCCTCAAGCGTGCGCATCCTCGAAGGATTGTCGGCGGGATAATCAAGGTTCTCTATGGGCGCCATATCCTCCACCCTGTACTTTGTCCCGTTGCAGGGAGGGAGGTTTACGGAAAGATCCCTTCTTATATGTGTTGAGGAAAAGTCCTTGTCGGTCTTGTTGAAGTAATCGTACTTTCCTTCCTCTGAATCGTCCCAGGTAACGTCCACGTTATAAAAGCCGTCGTCCAGGCCTACTATGTTCCAGGCGTGATTCTCGCCTGCATATCCCGTACAGTAATAGCAGGGGATCCCCAGCTCCATCATGACGTACTGCATGGCCCTGGCATAGCCCGCGCAGACCGTGGAGCCGTTGACAAGGGCGCTGTAGGCGCTCTGGTTCATCCTCGAGGAAACCTGGTAGGCAACGTTCTCGATCAGCCTGTCGTGAACGTACTGCTCCTTCCCGTAATCGGTGGTCAGGCCGGAAGCCCCGGCTATGAGCTCATTCGCCTTTTTATCAAACTGGGCCTTCGAATCGCTGTAGTTATCCGCGGTCTTGTTAAAGGTAAGATCCACCTCCACGCAGGTTCCGTCTCCCTTATATTTGCAGGCATAACCGGTATCCAGCCAGAAGAGCTCCGGATGGTCGTTGTATACCGCCATGAAGGTATTTAGCATCTCCTTCTCCGAAAGGGTCTCCACGGGGCGAAACTGCCGGTTGAAGGCCATGGAGTTGGCGTAAATCTGACGATAGAGATGCTTTCCTTTTTCGTCAAGCATATTGTAGTAGGGGTAAAAGAGCTCATCAAAAACCAGCCCGTCCCCTTCCTCCCCGTAGCCGAGCTCCTTTGAAAGCCTTTCGGCCTCCTCATCGGTAATATCCTCGATGTTCTCGGTTACAGGCTGATAGCCGACCTTTCCGGCTACCGATTCGGGAATGCTTATATCATCCTCTTTGGGAACCACATAGGTATCCGAGGTTCCCTGAAGGAGAGCATCCGAGAGCGGGTCATAGCTGGTAAGCTCCGGAGTGGGCTCGGCGGGAGCCTCTTCGGCCTCCTCAGCGCCTTCCCCTCCGATGTTCTGAACCCTGTCAAGCACCGAAGGACGCTCGGGAGGCTCTGCCTGAGCCGGTTCCTGATCCGAGGCGCTAACCTTTTTTCCGGCCAGGAGATCCGCTATTTTGGTTGATATGTCGGGCTTTATCGCACAGACGACGATGAATCCCGTCAAAAGGATAAGAAGGCCTATCAGGCCGTATCCTATTCCCTTTAATATCTTCATTTATCTTCCTCCGGAATGCCGCTGTCCTTTTTTTCTGAAGCAGTACCGGGTTCACTGCCGTCCCCTTCGGTCATGTCAGGCGTTTTCCATTTAAGCAGCCTGTATACAAGGGTATAGCCGTAGATCACCACCGGAACGATTATGGTCGCGGCAACGCTGGCCATAAGCATCCCCCAGTAATTCTCCGAGCCGCTTAAGGCAAAGACAAGGGTTATTATGTACATAACGGCCAGGATCACAGCCCCGGCCAGTGCAAGGATCCGTTTCACGGTGTGTTCGTCCTCTCCTGCCCGGCTTTGCCGGAAATCTTCCATGCGCGGGCCTGTGATTTGCACATCGAGCAGGCAAGATGTAATCGCGCCTGCTCGCCGCGCGACCCGCGTCCGGCTTTAGCCGGAAATTTTCCTTACGCGGGTCTGCGCATAATAAACAGCGCTGAATCCTTCTTGGGGACACAGCGCTGCCTCAGTGCAGGAAAAGGGACTTGAACCCTCATGATATTGCTATCACACGGACCTGAACCGTGC
>DNAD01000111.1:253-2861 GCA_003484785.1 Lachnospiraceae bacterium | reverse complement strand
ATTCAGTACCTTGTTACTATTCACAACCTTTTGGGCTGTGATAGTAACAGTACCTTCACAGTTACGAGCCGCAAGCCCATTTATGGAAAGTGAAATTATATATTTCGCTTGCTATAACGCTCCGCGCGGATGCGCACGGATTTTTCAGGGAAATATGCGGCTTTCAGCCGCCAAAATCCGGCTCGGTAAATGCATGGTCCTGTACTGAATAGTTACAGATAATCATATTAATTTATGGGCGTATGCCCAGGAAAGGAGATCAGAATGATCAAGTACAATGTTACCGGTTATCAGCGGAAAAAACTGGTGCAGAAGCTTGCCGCGCTTACCGGAGAAAGAGCGGAATACCTCGGCATGCCTACCACCGCGTTTAGGGTCGGTGACTGCATCGTATCAGGGAACGGAACGATCGAAGGAACTCTGCCTGACAACATCATACGCGCTCTTGCGATGGCAGGATTCACCGCAGATCCCTATGAAGATCCCGAATATCACGGAGCCGACCCGCCTTTTCCTTCCGGCTTCACGGTTTCCATACCTATGGATGAGCTTACCGATACAGCCGTTGATAATTTCCAAAGTATGATGGAAAGCAAGGGAGAGCTTATTAAAAAGGCTTTTATGCTTACCGGGCTCCCCGTGGATTACAGTAAGGACGCTCTCTGTATCAGATGGTTTGAGGATACAGAGCTTTCCGCGGAAGCACAGGCTCACATCATGACATTTATAAAGGCCATGCTCGAAAAGGCAGGAAGACAGAAGCACGTGAGCGCAAAGCCCTTAATAACCGATAATCCCAAATACAGTTTCAGGGTTTTTCTTAACAGTCTCGGGCTGTCCGGATCAGAGTACAAGCCGTTGAGGAGAGAGTTGATGAAGAACCTTGAGGGCTGCTCGAGCTACCGGCATCCCGTTTCGGAAAGCAGAACAAAGAAAAGATACAGATTCGGTTTCATGGTAAAGACAAACACATATGAGGAGAAGGAGTATGAAAGGAGTAATAATGGGTGATAAGGTAATAACAGTAATTCCGGCATCGGAAAAGAAGCATGATAAGGAAACAAGGAACGTGATATATGTTGCTGCTTATGCCAGAGTCAGCACACTGTCCTCAGAACAGGAGGAGTCCTACGAGAGCCAGAAGGCACATTTTGAGGAAGTGATCGGAGCAAACCCGAACTGGAGAATGGCAGACATTTATTCCGACCAGGCCTCAGGCCTGAATACAAAGAAGCGGGCAGGCTTTCAGAAGATGATGAGAGCAGCCAGACGCGGAGCCTTCAAGATACTGTTAGTAAAGAGCATATCCCGTTTTTCAAGAAACACGCTGGACTCCGTAGCCTGTTTAAGACAGCTCAGGGATTACGGGGTGGATGTCCATTTTGAAAAGGAGGGAATCTGCACAGGAGACTCAAACGGCGAACTTCTGCTGACCATGCTGTCCGCCTTTGCCCAGAGCGAATCGGAGTCGATAAGCTCCAATACGACTCTCGGCTTCAGATACAAGCACGCCAGAGGAGAATGGTCGATGCGCTTTGACAACTTCCTCGGATACAGAAGGGATTCCGACGGAAGCATTGTTATAGAAGAGGAAGGCGCACAGACTGTCAGGCTTATCTACAGCGAGTTCCTTTCGGGAGTCAGCCTTACGGAACTCGTAAAAAAGCTCGAGGCCGGGGGAAGGCTAACCGGATCGGGCGGTAAAAAATGGACAAAAACAGGCCTTAGCCGTATCCTGTCACAGGAAAAGTACTGCGGCGATGTCCTCATCCAGAAATATGTAATGGGCGACGTGATCTCCAAAAAGAAAATAAAAAACGAAGGACAGGCCCCGCAGTATTATGTACAGGATGACCATCCGGCGATCGTAACCAGACAGGATCACCTGCTGGCAAAGGGAGAGCTCATGCGCAGGGAAAAACAGTTCTTTGAGGAAAATACAGGAGGCCCCGCGGTCATGTTCGGAAAGTACGACTTCACCTACAAGATCATATGCCCGGTCTGCGGAGCCAATTATAATCACAGAACCGCCCGCAGGACTATAGTCTGGGAGTGCTTTAACCGAATCCACGGCGGCTGCAGGTCCGAGAACATCAAAGAGGAAGAACTGAAAAGGGCAAGCCTTAAGGCGGTGCAGATACTGCACGATACACAGCCTCGGATAAGGATGAATAAGATTCCGGAACTGACCACGGAGGATCCCGAGCAAAAGCTGGTAGAGGCTGCCATACTGTTTGCGGAAAACACCTTCGCCGGACGCGTAAAGAAGCTCCTTGACGGAAAACGTCCCGAAGAGTACAGCAGTGAGATCCCCCGTAAGCTTGTCGAAGGGATCGAAATATCAGACACAGATTTCATTTTCCGCTTCTACGGAGACCTTACCGTCAGAGTAAAACGCTCCGCACCCGGGATCATCCCCGGCCACCCGGCGGAATAATATATAGAAAACACAAGAAAGGGCATCCTGCAGGGGTGTCCTTTTCCATTGCCGTTTGTGGACCAGACTTTGCCGCTTGCGGCCCATCTATAGGCGTTTGCGAGCCAGCCTTTGTCGTTTGTGGGTCAACCTTTGTCGTTTGCGGGTAAGCCTATGTCGTTTGTGGGTAAG
>DNAD01000111.1:0-214 GCA_003484785.1 Lachnospiraceae bacterium | reverse complement strand
GTAAGCCTTTGTCGTTTACGTGTTAGCCCTTGTCGTTTGCTGGCCATCATCTTCCTGCCCTTGAAAAGGTTTTCGGGATCTGACATCGGATCCGTCATACAAGGAAGTCGCTTTTTTGTTTACAGAGCCCCGTGACCACTGCCCCCGGCGTAGTATGCGCTTTTTGGCAACTGTCGCAATGTGTGTACTACACCGAAGGTTGGCGATACTATCA
>DNAD01000228.1:2671-5066 GCA_003484785.1 Lachnospiraceae bacterium | reverse complement strand
GCGCCGTCCTGGATCTGGGCTATGGCTACGGATGCATAGGTATTGTCTCTGTAATGAGGCTCACCCGCAAGATCATAATTTTCAAACTTGATCCTGTCATAGGGAAGAACGATCTTTCTTCCGCCGGGGAATTCACCCTGGATGTCCAGATCGGTAAGAGCCTGCTTAACAGCCTCACCTTCAACGCTGCCTGCAGCCTCGATAGCTGTCTTGAATATCCATACCACGGTATAGGACTCGGCGGAATGTCCGTTCATGTCCACGCCGAATTCGGTCTTGAACTCGTCATTGATCTCTACGCCGTTGGTAAGGTCGGGATTGAACTCAACCACCGATGCAACGCCGTTTGCGATCTCTCCAAGGTTTGTTATGAAGGAAGGATCTGTAAAGCCGTTGGCCTTTGCAACGATCATTTTGGGGCTGTAGTTCTGAGCCTTTAAGGTCTGAACGAACAGAGTGGCATCACCTATATAGGAATCGCAGAGGATGGCATCGGGATCGGCATCCTTAAGAGCCAGGACCTGAGCGCTTAAATCGGTGGCATTACTGGTATAGTCAACCTCAGCCACAAGGTCAAGGCCGTATTCATCCTTGAAAAGATTTACGCAGCGGATGAGCTCCTGCCCGATGGCAGCTCTGTCGGTGAAGATCGCTATGGTCTTTATCTCCTCGCCCGTCTGCTCGGCCGAATCCTTCAGATACTTGAGCATATCTTCAACATATACGGAGTTTAAGGGGCAGAGACGGAAGAAATAGTCCATATCCTCGTGGTCGGCATCGGTAAGCCTGTCAAGGGTGGAGATAGCCGTTATCATCGGTACTCCGTACTGCTGGCAGACCTGAGCGACAACCTCTGTTACCGTGGACATATGGCAGCCCATCATTATATCAACGTGCTCCTGGGTGATGAGACGCTCAGCCTCGGATTTTCCGGTTGCGGGATCACCTGCATGATCTCCTCTTACTACCTCAAGGGGCCTTCCCAGCACGCCGCCCTTTGAATTGATCTCAGCTACGGCAAAGTCGATACCTCTGAGGATATTTGCACCGATGGCTGCATTTCCCCCGGACATTGCATAGATGGTACCGAGCCTGATGGGCTCTCCTTCAAGTCCCGCATCCGCGGCTTCCTCTTCGGCAGCTGCCTCAGCCACAGCCTCTTGGGCAGCGCTTTCTTCCGGCTTTGCGGCAGCGCCCGACTGATTCTGGGCATTGTCGATGGCGCCGGATGCACAGCCGCAAAGCGCAGCCGCCGTCAGGGCAAAGGCGCATAACAATGATGTTACCTTTCTCATTTTCATAAATTTCCCTCCTTATTTAGCTTTATAAGAAAACGATCTCCTCGTTTTCAGATCCGGATAAAAGCCGGTATGACCGGCGGTCACTTAAGGAATAACTGATCTGATCGGTTGTTCCTCAGATGCCCAGATAGGCCTTCTTGACATGCTCATTGGCCGCAAGCTCTTCTGCCTTTCCGCTGAGAGCTACTCTTCCGTTTTCTATGACATAACCGGTATCGGCGCAGGCCAGAGCCTTGGTGATATCCTGTTCCACCAGAAGGACCGAGATCCCGTCATTTTTTACCATATCGGAAGCAACCTTCAGAATATCGTCAACGATGTTGGGGGCAAGCCCCAGAGACGGCTCATCAAGTATCAGAAGCCTCGGCTCCCCGATAAGGGCTCTCGCCACAGCCACCATCTGCTGTTCTCCTCCCGAAAGCGTGCCGGCTGCCTGCTTTGCTCTCTCCTCAAGCCTCGGAAACCAACGGTAGGCCTTCTTCAGATTGTCCTGAAAATGCTCCTTCGTTGCCTTGTTGAACGCTCCAAGCTCAAGATTCTCAAGCACCGTCATTTCAGTGAACAGCTGTCGGCCCTCGGGTACCTGCACTATTCCGGCATCGAGTATGAACCTGGTGTTCTTTCCGGCAAGCTCGGTTGAGTTAAACATTACGGAACCGGAGCCGGGCTTAAGCATTCCCGTAACAGCGCGTACCATGGTGGTCTTTCCGGCGCCGTTTGATCCAAGGATCGCCACAATCTCTGCGTCCTTTACCTCAAAGCCTATATCCCACAATATATTGACCGAGCCGTAGCCCGCGTTCAGGCCGCTTACCTTAAGCATGGGCGTCGTCCTCCTTTTTGACTCCCAGATATACCTCCATAACGTAAGGATCGTTCATCACCTCATCGGGAGTTCCCTCTGCGATCTTCTCTCCGTGATGAAGCACGATCACCTCCTCGCAAAGGCTGACGACAGCCTGCATTATATGCTCTATGAGAAATATGGTAACGCCTGACTCGTTTATCCTGCGTATGAGCTTTATAGCCTCCTCTGTCTCCGCGGGATTGAGCCCTGCCATGTTCTCATCCAGAAACAGAAGCTTCGGGCTCGT
>DNAD01000228.1:944-2518 GCA_003484785.1 Lachnospiraceae bacterium | reverse complement strand
ACCTCCATGGCCTTCTCCCTGGCCTGCCTTTCGTTCTTTGCGGCGGCATGGCCGAAATATGCGGAGGCGACCACATTATCAAGGACGCTTAAGTTCTTAAGGGGCTTCATTATCTGAAAGGTTCTTGCAACCTCCATATTGGTGTATTCATAAGCCTTTTTAGAGGTGATATCCTGTCCGTTGTAGAATATCTTCCCCTCAGTGGGAGGATAATACCCGCAGATCATATTAAAGGTGGTGGATTTGCCCGCTCCGTTGGGACCGATCATTCCGGTTATCCCGCCTCTTCTTATGGAAAAGGAAACATCCTTTACCGCCGTAAGGCCCTTAAAACGCTTGGTGATATGAGAAACCTCGATAATAGGCAGCTCTGACATCTTTACTCTCCTGTATACAGCTTCACTGTGCGCAAAGCGCTCAATAAAAGGTTTCAGGCCCCGCGAAGGGCTCAGCCCCCATTGCCCGTCTCAACCTCTTCCAGCACCTCTATATCGGGCTTTTTAAGTATCTTTTCATCAACGAAGGTCCTGACTTTGCTGTGCATGTACCAGCCGAGTATACCCGCCGGTCTGAATCTGATCACCGCAAGAAGGACGATCGCGTACATTAACATGTTTATTCCCGGAAGGATGGCGCTGTAGGTGGCGCGTAAGAATTCCGAAAGGGGTATCATTATAAGAGCTCCTATCAGAGGACCCTCCACAAAGGCCGCGCCGCCCACTATGGCGGGAAGCACCGCTTCGGTTGATTTGGCCTGTATCATCAGCTCCGGGTCTATGTAACGTATGTAGCTTGCATAGAAAAAACCTACCAGAGCGGCCACCATGGCGGAAATGACGACCGCCAGGATCTTATATTTCGTAGGATTTATCCCTATAGCCGCCGCGGCATCCTCATCCTCACGTATCGTTCTTAAGGCATATCCGATCTTCGAGCGTTCTATCTTCTTCATGATGATATAGATGCCCACCACCATCAAAAGGCCTACGTAATAGTAGGGGACCTTGCTGCCGAACCTGAATTCCAGCCAGGAATCCTTTCCGTAGGGAAGGCCCACCCCGCTGGCCCTTCCGAAGAATTCGGAATTGATGATGAACTGCCTTATGGCCTCGCCGAAGGCTATGGATACCAGTGTAAAATAAGGCCCTCTGAGGATAAAACAGGGATAGAATATGACTCCGGCCACCACAGCCACAACAAGCATCCCGAATATGGCGGATAACCATGGGTTGGCTCCCGTCTTAACCACCAGAAGGCAGCTCGCGTAGGCTCCCAGTCCCATATAGGCCGCATGTCCCAGGGAATTCTGTCCCGTCATCCCTCCCAGAAGATTCCAGGCCATGGAAAGAGTGGACATATAAAAGACCAGCACAAAAACATTCAGTATATAGGGAGACTTCACAAATACCGGAAGCAGGATAAATATGAGCAGAATCATCCCTATGGTCACTGCAAGGTTACGATGGTAATTTCTGACAGCTTTCTTATTATCCATCCTACTTCCTCCCTGCAATTATTGTCTGACGTACTACCAGAATAACGATAAATGTCACGAAAACGATCAGGTCACTGTA
>DNAD01000228.1:0-746 GCA_003484785.1 Lachnospiraceae bacterium | reverse complement strand
AAAATGGTATAAAACCCTGTCAGCAGCGATCCCGCAACTCCCGCAAGCGCTACTCCTATCCCGTAGGTAAGGATATATATCCGTTTTACGTTTATCCCGACCACCTCGGCTCCCGTGGGATTCTGGGATACCGCCCTTATCTGTTTTCCGGTTGTGGTATATTTAAGAAAGGCAAACAGTGCGATCGAAATGACCACGAGGACACCGAAGCTGATAAGCCTTGGAAGCGCCATGGTGACAGGCCCCAGATTGATATAGGTCTGGGAATAATCCGTATTTATCGTGTAATAGGTGGATCCGAAAATGACGAGGGCTCCGTTGGAAAGAAGGAGTCCCAGGCCTACCGTAAGAAATAAAAGATTCGTAAAGCTCTTTGTTCCGAGAGAGGGAGTGATCAGCGTGTGCTGTATGAGCGCACCGAAAGCAAACATCACAAGCGCAACGATCGGTACCGACATATAGGGATCGATCCCGAAAAAGGTATACAGTACAAATGTCAGGTACATTCCGACCATGAGCATTTCGCCGTGGCAGAAATTCACTATCTTCATCACACCGAAGATGACGTTCTGTCCCATGCCCATCAGAGAGTAAAAACCACCCATCAGAAGTCCGTTGACACACGCCTGTAAAAATGTACTCACGAAGATCTCCTCTCTGTCAAAACTTATAAAAACAGTATAATTTTGGAGAAAGCTTTTGTCAAGACAGCCAAAATATATGATTGTTACTATTCACAGCCTTTT
>DNAD01000028.1 GCA_003484785.1 Lachnospiraceae bacterium | reverse complement strand
CTTCGACCTTCTCTGCCTTTTCCTCAACTGCCGGCTCTTTTTCGGCAGCTTTCTCTTCCTTCACGACCGGCTCCTGAGGGGCATTCAGCTCTTCGATATCCGTAAAGCTCTCAAACAGTCCTTTCTTCTTATCGGTTATGCCAAAATAGGCTTTTACCTTCTCCTCCGAGCCTAAATACAGTTCCTTTTTCAGATATGCAGGCAGAAAGACATCCAGATTCTCGGTACCTACACAAGCTCTGAGCTGCTTTGCCGCATCCCGGATCTTTTTATCCCTCGCATCATTGTGAAAGCCTTCGTTATCCTTTTCCAGCTGATATGACAGGTTGATCAGATAATTAAGATATTTCTTTCTGTCATCATTGAGATAGCTGCCCTTCTGTTTGCAAAGGTGATTAACATAGTTGATCATTCCGGATTTTTTGGCGGCCAGATATTTCTCCTTCTGCTTCATGTAGGCATTATACTGCTTCGTTGTGCTTCTGGGCATCTGATCCAGGTTCGCCTTCAGCTTCTCGGCATTTTTCATCTTTTCAGGCGTTAAAAGAGAATTGATCTCTTTCCTGAAGTTCTCTCTCTCCTGTTCTTCCTTCGTCTTTACGGGCTTATTTACAGCCTCCCGGGCTTTCTTTTCTTTGAGACTTCTGACTTCATTTCCTGCCAGGCAGGACGCCACGGCCTTCCTTACCACTTCATGACGGGCAGCCTGCGTTTTCGTATCCTTAAGCAGGGTTTTTGCCAGAGCATCATACTCCTCCAGACTGTTTATTTTGATAAGATTGTTCTGGTCATCCGCTATGTATACTCCCCCGTCCAGTTCCGCAAGGCCCGTGGAACGAAATGCCTCAACCTTTCCACCTTTCTCGGCCAGATACGTTACCCTCGTGGGTTTGTCCTGAGTCTGATCCACTTTATCGAGATTTACCGCATGACTTGTCACTGTAAGGATGAGCCTTTTGGCGTTTTTTACATATTGAGGCGTAAAAAACTGTTCATGCTGCTGATGCATGGAGTAAACTACCGTGGTATCGGCCTCCTCTCCGAGAGACATATACCGGGAGTCTTTTTTTGCGTCCTTTTCTCTCCCAGGGGCATGATCGATCTTTGCGTTAAAGCCGAAATTTTCAATTCCTCCCGCAACAGGGTCGTACTGGATCAGCTGAAACTTCACTTTGTTCAGCAATCGTGGATATTTATCGCTTATCCACCTCTTTATCCTCATCGCGCCGAGGCCGGAGGCAATGGCTCCCCTGCTGTGTCCCTGAATGATCAGATTGACGGGCTTGACCTCCTTAAGCTCTTCATCCTCAAGCCACTCCCAGGAATCCAGCTTATTTTTCAATGTTTTGGTACCAAGCTCAAAAATATATTCCTCAAGATTGTCTTCGGAATATTTGCCGATATTGGCAGCGTTCGGGCCACGCATGTAAAAGCGTGTCTTTGTCGCTTGCTTACTGTTTACGCTTTCCGTTTTGCGCAGATGGTTTAAGGTCTTTCCCTTAACCTTTTGATCCACCTTCTGGCCGTAGATTTCCTCTATTTTTTTATTCGTTTCACTTCTTTTGACATTATCCTCTTCAATCTGGCTCTCTGTTTTGCAGATCTTTGTCCAGGTCAGGAATTTGTTCTTATTGTACCATTCGGCCTTTTTTTCGTCGTTATAGTCATCCTTTGACCTGGTTCCCTTCACTCCCTTATGCATTAAAGTGAAATTCCTGTACCCTGAGCCTGCCATATTGAATTCAATGACATCTTCACCCTCCATGTTAAGCTTTGATCCCATGGCATGATGAAGAACAATATTCTCATTCTCTGCGTCTCCGGCCCTTTTTATCTTCAGGCCGTCAAATGCATCATAGCGGTCTCTTCCCAGATTATTTATGATGGCATCCCTTACATTTTTTCGTACGATATTCTGATTGCTATCAGCACTTATTTTACCCGCCTGAATATTATATTGCGTCTCATCCATCTTGCGGATCATGTATTGGTCATTCATAATCCGCAGCTTCTGCTCAGTGCTGGCCTGTACCTGTTCCTGTGTCTGTACCTGTACCTGTTCCTGAACCTTATTCTGCTTTGTCAGTTCATTACCCATAATCTTCTAACCTGCTTTCACCCTGTTTTTTATCGATCTGCAGCCTTTAAAAATAATAGCCTCTGCGTACCGGTATCGGATCCTTACTCGGGAACAGATGCGTCGCAAGGTTTCTGCTGCGCTCAATCCCAAGAGTCAGCTTCACCTTTGTCTCCTCCGGATAATTCACATAATAGTATCCTGCGCAATAACGAAGCAGCATCAAAAGCTCCTTTGCGTTCTTTGAGGAAATGCTTTCCAGCATCACCATACGAAGATCGCCACTCGACTGCCTGTCAAAGAGAACAATTGAGCTTACCTCATTTCCGTTTAGCACCGCGTAACTCATATCTCCGGCATAATCATCCCGGTTTTCGGAGAGCTGATCATAATAACCGGATCTCTCCGCTTCCTTCATAATACGTATGGTCTTTTGAAAATCTTCCCTCGTAAGCTCCATGATGGAGATAAGACCGGCCGGTCTGTAATGTTCCGCGGCCAGCTTCAGGACTTCCTCCTTATTCTCGGGGCTTATCTCCCTGCGGCAGTCGTCTTTTGTGATCACCATCTCACGAAGCTCCGTATCTTCAAAATCAAAACCCCAGGAATCAAAAAAGTCCTCCGCAAGGTCATATTCACTGCCAAACGGAATATCACAGATGATCCCCTCAGCCGGGTTATCCTCCAGAATATCGGAAAGAGCCTGCATAAGCTCGTTTGCTATACCCCGCATCCTGTATTCCTCTGCGACATAGATCCAGTTCAGGACTATCATGGTAACTATCTCTCCGCTATAGACGATCCCGTCCTCGGAGGAGAACAGAAGTACCCCGGCAGCTGTTTTTTCCCCATCCTGTCCCTCTTCCTCTTCTGAAGGATCATAAAGCGCTCCCAGGCAGAACCATTCGCCGCTTTGAACCTGTGCTTTCATATCATCGGGTATAAGCGGCAGAAAGGCCTCCATTTCATTTTCTTTTACCCAGATCACCATACGCCTTACCATAACCTTTCTGTATTATATTATTAAGCTCCGATCCAATCCGTTTTGTGGATCGGATGATCACCTCTGACGAAAACCAAAACGTTGGGCAAAACCCACCTCAGGCAATAAATTTCGGGCTCGTAATAGAGTATCTGTTAAACAATCTATATGAAGTAAAACTATTATATCATAAGATGGGAAATGACGGGATAACCAGACTTGAATTTCGGAAATAAAAAAATGGAGCTAATCAGACTCGAACTGACGACCTCCTGCATGCCATGCAGGCGTTCTCCCAACTGAACTATAACCCCATTTCCTGCATTATACAACAAAAC
>DNAD01000289.1:385-4277 GCA_003484785.1 Lachnospiraceae bacterium | reverse complement strand
GCTTGATCTGGCGGTATTTTTTTTCGCTTTTACTGGTCATGGTCCCTCCGAATATACCGGCATTTTTACATGGCATCTCAAAAGCACCGAAGCAGCTTTTGCCCTAACATCATACTATATCCCGTAAAAATTTACAATCGGGGAAGCCCGGTTACAATTCAGCGTTACAATTCAGTCTGCTGCCATTATCTTTAAATTATCTGCCGAATTCAGCCTTAATCTGCTATTATGATGGGAGGATATGCATGTGAAATCACGCTATCCTCTTTTTAAAGCCTCAGGGGGATGCGTTTGAAGGAGATAGGGATTATGAAAAGAAGATTTACTGCAGTAATGATGTCAATGATACTTATGCTTTCCGGCTGTGCAAGCCCGGCAAAGGGTGTAAACGGCATAAAATACGGTGATCCCGGGGCGTCCGGTCAGCCGGTCGAGCTGATCTGGTGGACATATTCGCCTGACGGCACTGCACCGGATCATGCCGAAGAGGTGCTTGAAAAAGCCAATGAGATCTCCCGGGAAAAGATCGGTGTTATGGAGCAGTCAAACTACGGATTTTCCTCGGCAGCAAGCCTGATCCAGAACGGAATAGGATGTCTGCTGCTCATTTTTGCCAACCGTATGATAAGGCTGATCGATCCGGATGGAGGTATCATATGAAAAACAGAGATCGTGACGGTTATATCATTGGACTGAATAAAGGAACCGATCTGGTCTTAAGTCTGTTTATGATCTTATTGTCGGTATTTATGATCCTTCCCGTTATTCTGATCCTCGTGATTTCTTTTTCATCGGAAAGCTCGATCGCGCAGAACGGATACAGGTTTTTCCCGTCGGAGTGGTCAATGGATGCGTATATATTCATTTTACATAATCCCGGCAATATGATCAGGGCTTTCGGACTGACCCTTGTTATCACTCTGGCGGGCACGGCCGTCTCTCTTATATTGATCAGCACGATGGCATATGTGCTCAGCAACAGAGAATACAGTCTCAGAAAAGTGCTGAATTGGGTGATCCTGATACCGATGTTCTTCAGTGGGGGACTGGCCGCTGCTTATGCGGTCAACACACAGCTGTTCGGGCTGAAAAATACGCTGTTCGCTCTTATCCTGCCCGGAGCCTGCTCAAGCTGGTACATAATCGTGATGCGGACTTATTTTATGAATAATATTCCCGATGATATCCTTGAGGCCGCCAGACTGGACGGCGCATCTGCCTTCAGGCTTTATTTTCAATTTGTTCTGCCTATGTCAAAGCCTGTTTTATTTACGGTAGGAGTCTTTGAAGCCTTTTCATACTGGAACAGCTGGTATGAAAATCTTATCTATACGGATTCCGGACACAGTGAGCTGTATACTCTGCAGTACATCTTATATAACATGGAAAGGAGCGCTTCCTGGTTTTCGGCGAACGAAAATGTAAGCGGTACTGTTATGGCGGCTGTTCCGACCGAATCTCTCAGGATGGCCCTGGCCTGTATGATCATCATTCCCGTCATTATCATATATCCGTTTTTCAGACGGTTTTTTGTGAGAGGCCTTACCGCAGGCGCCGGGAAATAGACCGAAAGCAATACTCTGTGCATCCAATACTTTACATGGTCAATACTATAGACAATAATATGGGCGGACTATTTGTCCGCCCTTGTATCAATTCCTCTTAAGCTTCCTTCCGATCACGGTATTCCTTCCGGGCCTATTCCTTTCCACCCTGACAGGATCCGTGCCATAGAAGGTGATAAAGATATCTGTATCTGATATGACTATCTTCTCAACAAGGTTCCTTACAAGCTCAGGATCGTATTCTGCAGGCTTATCGCCTGAAAGAAAATCCTGCGTCCTCTTTGCGAAGGAATTCTCCATATACAATGCAGCAGCCCTGATAAGCTGATCTTCAGGGTCCTTTGATGAAAGTATGGGGACATCATTCATTTTTATCTCAGGCTGAAGCTCCCAGAGATCCATAGCTGCCTTTAATACTGCATCTGTAAGCTCTTCTTCCTTAATGATCTCTGCTGTGCATGAACCGTGGATACGTCCATAGCATTCCCATACATACGTGCCCCTGGCATTACGATGATTATAGAAATTATTGCAGGAAGGACAAACGATCTTTCTTGTGAAGGGATACTTCCCGCTATATATTGCAGGTCCTCCAACATCCTTACCCTCTATAAACATCTGTTCCCTTCTGGAAAGCTCAGCCTTTGCAAGGAGATAAGTCTGTTTATCAACAATAGCAGGGATACCGTTCTCAATGAAATACTGCGGAGCATCCCCGTTGTTCCTAACCCTGTGCTTATTGATGACATCCACGGTAGTCGTGATGCCCTGGAGCACGTCCCCGGAGTATTTGATATTGGAGATGATCCTGATCAAACTTGTCTTTGTCCATTTAACGATGCCGGTGCCGGTCTTTCTTCCTTCGGCAGTAAGCTTCTTTGCCAGATGTTCAAGGCTCATGCCTGAAAGGAAGTCTGAATATATCTCCCTTACGGTTTCTGCCTGCTCCTCGTTTATGACCACGGTACCGTCAGGAAGCTTGTCATAACCAAGGAAATTCGTGAAATTAGCCGACCATTCACCCCTGCTGTACTTGTACTTGAGTCCCAGATTTACATTCTCAGATATTGAGATAGACTCTGACTCTGCCATCGAAGCCATGATGGAGAGCAGGAGGTTCGTGCTCGGATCCGTGCTTGTAAGGTTTTCTTTTTCGAAACGGGTTTCAATACCATAGCTGTTAAGCTCCCTTATAGCCGTAAGGGTCGTAACAGTATTCCTTGCAAACCTGCTGATGGATTTGACATAAAGGACATCGAACTTACGAGCCCTTGCATCCCTCATCATTGTGTTAAAGGATGTCCTCTTTTTGGTATTAAGCCCGGATGCCTGATCTGCATATATCTTTATCAGATCAAGCCTGGGATTATTACCAACAAGCTCTTCATAATGCTGTTTCTGGTTCTCCAGGCTGTCCTCCTGCTCTGATGAGAGAGTCGAAACCCTGACATATGCAGCTACACGGAGCTTTTTTAAGGCTCCATAATTGCCGGATAATCTATCCTGGGCAGGAATAATGGTTACATTGTTCATAACGAACTCCTTTCCGGATCCATTCTTCAAGTAGAAGGATCCATTAAATATGACCCACCATGGTAACTACACCGGAAGCTTCTTT
This sequence comes from Lachnospiraceae bacterium, assembly GCA_003484785.1. Lineage (GTDB taxonomy): Bacteria > Bacillota > Clostridia > Lachnospirales > Lachnospiraceae > UBA2868. The sequence continues at coordinate 1,094 of DNAD01000289.1, read as the reverse complement.
ACTTTCTTTCTTGAAACAGGATGCCTGGTGTTTGAGCAGCCCTTTAAGTTCTTTAAAAGCTCCTTCCTGAGCGGCTTATGCTCTGATCCGGATAACCCGAGGCTGTTTAAGAAGATCCTGAAATTGTATTTCGGGTTATCTGTCTTTAAAGGCTTCGGTATCACGTATTTCTGGCTTTTAGACTTCCCAAGCATTGCTTTGATGAAAGTTTCAATATAGCCTTTAGCCTCAATTGAAAGTTCGGAATCTTCAAACCATTTGATTCTTAACGCCTCCTCACCGCAATCTACCGGGAGGTTCTTAAGGTTAAAGGCCTTTTTTATCAAAGTTCCTTTGCTCTCAAGCATGTTGTAGAAGTTGTCAACCGCTTCATCCGTAAGCTCATCCATAGGTATCGAAACAACGAAGCCTGCAGGGATCAGCTCCCCTGATTCAGATACTACCGGATCCTCGTAGATCTCACCCTTAAAACCTGCCCTTTCCAAGGCCCGGTATATATTATCCGGAAGGGATCCATCAAGAGTACCATCCTTAGAAACAGTAATACCGCCGACCTTAAAAGCCATAGAAGGCATACCCAGATATTCTGCCTTTTGACCGGTCAGCGCAGCAAGCCTCTGTACAAGACGTTTTCTCCTGTCGCCTGTCACGTTATACTTGATCATATCTATTCCTTTCCGCCGGAACAGCAATGCTGACCAGCTTATCT
>DNAD01000289.1:0-228 GCA_003484785.1 Lachnospiraceae bacterium | reverse complement strand
GCCATCTTTACAGGCGCCTGCCGCGACCTGCCCCCACCACAGCCGTGGGTTCCTGCTGTCAAGCGGTTTCGTAATAATCTGTTTCCAGCCAAAATTATTAGAAACATTAGTTCTGTACCTCATTCGCTGTATCAGGTTCATCCACGAGTTCCACCTGTGTTTCGGTGAAGAGAAATGCTTTAGCTTTATAAAACTCTTCATAGGGATCACCTTCTACTGATTTAACCT
>DNAD01000352.1 GCA_003484785.1 Lachnospiraceae bacterium | reverse complement strand
CGTCCCCTCGTTCCATGTATAATTGATGCTGAAGGAGAAAATGGAATGGATATGAAGAGACGTGAGCTGCTGGAGACGCTGAAAACGAGGCTGGAAACGGATGACGGTATCGGTGAGATCTCCCTGTTTACCGCTCAGGAGCTGAATTCGCCTGTGGATATACTCAGGGCAGAGCTTACGGAATTCGGGCCTGATCTGGTAAGCAGGCTGGGGGAATTCTTTTTTCTGCCCTCTGAGGACGAAGGCTTAATGTATTTTACTACGGTGGTCACACTTTCGGGAAGCGTTCCCCGGGAGGCTGTGCCGGATGTGGCCGCTGCCGTAGCAAGGCTCAATTATTATATCCCCTGCGGATGCTATGCGCTGGGAGATGATGACAAAAACCTGATCTATCGGTATACGGCGCTGCTTACGGATGCAAAGGAAAAGCAAATGCCGGGGGAGATGGTCGTTTCAGCGGCTTTAACCGCTCTTTCCACTGCAGAAAAATATCTGAGCTTTCTGCTGCTGGTGCTGAATAACGAGATCTCTGTGGAGGAGATGGTCGGGATGATACTTGGAAAGAATAACCCTGTTTCCCGTACCTGAATCAAATGCGTGGGAAGATCCCAAGCAAAAGACTCTTTGATAAGCGTTTATCATATACCGGAACGACACTTTTATGAGGATTAAAGATTATGCAGCTTACAAGGATCACAAAGGACAATGAAAAATATTTTCTCCCGTTATTCCCGAAAACCGCGGCGAAGGCATCCGAAGACCTGATCCGTATAGGCCTCGTAAGCGATGAGGGATCTGTGGCGGGAGGCCTTTCCGCCCGGATATATGAGGGATTTATCGATATCCTGTCCCTGTATATCGTTCCGGCTTTCAGAAGGGAGGGCCTTGGAAGAAGACTGGTGGATTTTATGGCAGAGCTTGCAAAAAACAACGGCTATGACGCCCTGACCTGTGAATACCCAAAGGAGGAGCTTTCGGATGATTTTTCCAGGGCCATGGGCTTTGAGCAGTTTGAGGGAAGAACCCGGTACAGCTTTACAATGGGTGAGTTTCTGCGCTCGCCTCTGTATAAAAGGCTTGTGAGAGAAAAAAAGGATACACATGTGCCGGCGGTTTCCTCGCTTACGCTCGAGGAAAAAAAGATCTTCCTGAGACATACCGGAGCGAGGCTTTATGATCCTGACTGGAGTACGGCATGTATCGTAAACGGAAAGTGTATGAGCTGTTTGCTTGCGGTGCACGAGGTGTACCTGCAGGATGAGAGGGAGCAGAACAGTATAGGCATACTGCTCATGGAATCCTCTCAGGGAAAAGCAATGGATTTTCTGAAGCACATACAGGCACTTTGGAGAAAGTCATTAAAGGAATTCGGAGAGGATAAGGACGTGGTGTTTCGGATGACTTTCGAAAATGAAAAGATCATCCATAACATGTTTGAGCTTCTGGGCAGAAAAACTCATCTGCACCGGGAGGGAAGCTATGTGCGGGCTGTAAGGCTGCTTTGATGATTCTGGGAGAAGAAAGTTATGTGTAAAGAAAGAGAAACAGGCTCCGGAGCCGGAAACGGTACGGGACAGGGCTTAGGGGAAGCTTTGAAGGATGTGCGGAAAACTGATATAACAGTCTTTGAAGCATCAATGGAGCATAAAGATAAGGCCGCCACAGTGACAGGTGATAAAAAAACGGTGGAGCCGGTGGAAACTGTTTCAAGATCGGAAAAGCTCCTGGCCGGCCAGCCCGTGGTCGTTCCCCGAAAAGAGCTTAAGATCGAGGATATTTCCGCGGCCCACGAGGCGGTCGGGCTCAAGCTCAGCTCCAATTCACACAAGCGTAAAAAGTATTTGTCCAAGGCTCAGGAGAGGAGGAAACAGCAGGAGAAGCTGCACAGTCATCCAAAAGGGGAAAGGGTTGAAGCCGACGGTGCTTTGGCCCCAAAGGATGATGTGAAGGTTTCGGATGCAAGGGCAACCGCGTTTAATGTATATGAAGGGATTACTGATCTGGATGCTTTACTCCTGGGGAAAAAAGGAGAAACGCCCTTCGATGTCCTGATGAGCAAATACGACGTGATCCGGGAGTTATTTACCCATCTTCCGGAGTATGAGGCAGAGCTTCGAAGGAGGCAGATGGATGCCGGCAAGGCCGGAAAGCAGGATGAGGCGTTGCTCCGGTCCGAGGCACGGGTTCGCACGCTGCGTGAGATCAAAGGGTATTATGACTCGATCGAAGAGCTTATGAAGACCAGGTACTATGTTTATCTTCCCATGGATGACATGCTGAAGCTTTCCGCAAGGGAAATCCAGAACCGCCTTGCAGAGCAGTATAAGCTTCCTCCGCAGCCTGAGCAGGCCGCCGGACAGCAGGAGCCTGAGGAAGGAAGACGTATTTACCGAAACAGGGAACTGATCGATTTTTATGAAAAGCTGCTGAGGCTGAAGCGGTACGGTTTTTCGGAAGGGAGATCGGCAAAGGAGCTGGAAGCGCAGAATCTGGTTTATGTGAAGAGAGAAATAAAGGCGCCGGAGTTCAAAAAGAATGACGCACTTCCTAAGGATGAGGCAGGTAAGAAGGCCGAGCTGATCCGGATCGCCGGTATTTTTTCCAATCTCGCTGAATTTTTGAACGATCCGGATTCCGTTGCGCCGAAGGCGGAATTTATCAGGCAGTTTGCGGTGACCTTCAGGGTGGACGAATACAGGGATGCTTTCAGCAATACTCCTCAGGATCAGATCCCTGCCAAAGTGAGAGCCATGCTTTCAGCCATCGGTCAGGCGGCCCCGGTTAAGGCCGCAGAAGCGGAAGGGGAAGAAGCAGCCCCGGTTAAAGATTCGGAAAAGAAAAAAGCGGCCCCAGATAAGGATCCGGAAGGGGAAGCAGCGCCCACGGTCAAGGCTGAGAAAGAGAAGAGCCTGCTCTCAGAGGAGCAGATTGAGTCGGTGCGGCAAGCAGGCGCCTTCCTGATGGAGCGCTGCCTGAAGGAATCGGACGACTATAAAACATATGTGAGGGAATTAAAGATCCAACCGGCCTTTATACCGGGGGATCCGTATTTTATGGCTGCCCAGATGCCGCCTGCCGTGATCCCTCTCAGGTCGGAATGGAAAAACCATGTGCCTTTTGTCTTTCGCATGATGGAAAGAAGCCCGGAAGAGCTTCTGATCGCGTTTTATCTTCTGGAGAATGATAAGCAGGATGATGCGGCAGGGGTCAATTTCCTTTCTGTAAGGAGAAACTACCAGCCGGATGCTCAAAAGCTTGGGGAACGGCTTAAGCATCTTACCGACTGGGGGAAGCTTTCCAGGGCGCTTCGTTCCTCCTCGGTCATCCTGCAATGGCTTAAGGAGTTCGATACCGCAGAAGAGTCAGTGCCTCCGGCAGATTCTTCTTTTCCGGTACAGGCACAGGCGATCGAAGGAATGGATATGGAATACGAGCAGCAGGGATACAACAACTGTTACTGCTGTACCGGAACTGCCATGGTCAATCAGTTCGTCGCCTTGAGGAAAATGAAAGCGGGAAGCGGAAGCGGAACCGTTACCAGGATTGTTGATCAGTATGCAATGAGGGCCTACCGGCCTGATGTAAGGATATTCGATGATAATAACAGAGCCGGTGTTGCACAGAGCGGACATGATACGGAGATAAGGCAGCTGGATGAATATTGCGGTCCGGGTAAGTTCTCTGTCGGAAGCATAGCGCAGATGAATGATTTTATCCTGGATGCGCTTCACCGGCAGGGGATAGATGATGTGCTGCTTCATAATACGCATTTTGAGATGCCGCCAAGGCCTGAGAAGAAAACGAAAACGGATCAGGAGCATGCGCAGGATCTCGTATCGTATGAGGCAGAAAAAAAGACCAAAAGAGAAAGATTTGCAGGAAGGATCCGGGAAATACTGGAGAGCGGGTCTGTAGCCGGCGTTATGACGGCAGTTCGCTACGAAGCCGCAAAAAATATATTCAGGTATAGGATACATTATGTAACGGTCACTGGTTACGACCCGGAACATGGGCTGCTGCAGATATATGATTCACTGGGATATAACGGGCATCCTGTGGAAAAAACAATTGACAGCTTACTGGGGACGGACGACATGAGAGTGGAGATCGACTGGATATCGGATCGGCCAAATCCGGTTCAGGCAGGAGCTGATCCAAATAATCCGGATCCGCTGGTTCAAAAATTCCCGTATTTATCCGGCGGTCCCCAGTACAGTCTGAATCTGCCGCCGGCTTCGGATGATGCGGTGACCGTAGAATATTCTCATATGTATAATGCTTCGATATCTCACACAAAGGGGATCAGTGTAAGCAGGAGAGAGGGGGGTATTCTCGAGTCCGTATATATTCCGCAGGATGTTCCGAAAAACTTAACGCTGAGTCTTGATGAATATATGAGCAAATTAAGTAAGGGCGAATACATCCCGACTACAAAGAATCCAACCCCGCAAGCTGAGGACGTTTCCACGACGAGCTCAGCCCGGGCAACCGGCTCATCGACGGTGCCTGCCCAGGCAACCGGCTCATCGACGGCGCCTGCCCGGGAAACCGGCTCATCGACATCGCCTGCCCAGGTAACAGACTCAGCGCCGGCACCGGTTACCGTAACGGGTTCAAAAACGGCACCGGTTACCGCCACGGCATCCTCTGCGTCTCCCGATACTGTCAAAGCTTCCTCCGCGGCTCCGGTTTCGAAAACCGCCCCCGAAAAAAAGCTTACGAAGGAACAGACACAGGTGCAGTACCTCATGGAGGATATCCGAAAAAGAATGCAGCTTGTCATGATGCTTCACCGGTTAGCCGGTATGCCGATGGAGATGCCGGCAGATCTGGCAGAGGATCCAGAGCTCAGAAAAAGGCTTGTGGCAGAGATGTCTGAGATCGAACGACAGAGGGCAAGGCTTTTTGGGATTGTAAGTAAGATGGATCAAAGCGCTGCCCCGGTACCTCACGGGGAGCGCATATCCGAAAGCGGCCCGGATCCTTTGAACCACCACGTCGAGGGCGGCCCGGAGCCTCTGGAGGTCGCAGAGCTTACCGCTGACGTGTCAAAGGAGTATGTAGGCGATACGCTGATCGAAGGTACGGTGCAGTCTCTTGAAGCGGCAGGGGGCAACCTTTCCTTTACCGAAGGCTCACAGTATCTGATGGGCTCCGGCGTGGCTGTGGGGATCCTTTCCATAGCAGGGCTGATAAAGGATGTTATAGGAACGATCTCCCTTGCTTCCCGGAAGGGATTGACGTCGGCAGATATGGCGGCAAAATCCCTGGGACTGATCGGAGACTATACCGGAGATATCGGCGGAGCCTTTGATGCTGTCGGAAGGATAGCAGCTTCCTCGGCCGAAGCCGCCAAATCGGCAATTTCCAACGTGCATACGCCGTTCGTGGTAAAATCATGGCTCGCTGACTCCTCTACCTCGCTGCTGCAGAATGCTTCACAGGCGGGAGCCTGGGCTACGATCACCGGCGGAGTTCTCGGTGTCTTTGCCGGAGCCATCCAGGTCAGCGCGGCGTCTGTAAAGATGGCCAGACAGGTCAGCTCCGCAAAGGATGTGACCGCCGCCCGCAAGGAGCTTAAGAATACCATTAAGGAGAAAAAAAAGAGAGGCGAGAAGCTTACTCCGGATGAAGAGAGGCTGGAGCTCTTTCTTTCACACCAGTCCAGAGAGATCGGCCGGCAGGAGGCCAGCGCGGCGGTCGGTATAGTCAACGGCGCTCTCACCGGAATTGCCGGAGGGCTTTTTATGACCGGATATCTGGCGCCCGTTGGAGCGATACTGGGAATTACCTCCATGTTCATCGGAGCCGGGGAAAAGATCTGTGACTGGATCATGAAAAGTGAGAACAGGGATATGGCTGTTGACGAGTATCTGCATACGGATGAGAGAATAGAGGAGCTTAAGAAGGACAGATCTTATGCAGGCATAGACGAGCGGGAATTTCGTATCAGGGTCAGGGATCTCGTCCTTGCGGAGCAGGGCTTTTCCTCGGTGAAGGAGTGCTTCAGGCATGTCTGCATCCAATACGCTTCCGTCCTTTTCAGCAAGGTATTTATCGAGGATATCTCCGATGAAGAGAGAAAAATGTTTGTGGATGCCATGAGCTCTCTCGGCATGGAGATGAATGACAGGAAGGCAGTGGAGCGCGGTGAGAAACCAATTCCTTCCATAGATGCCATGGTCACAAGGATGATGGGATAGAGTTGCTATCACAACCCAAAAGGCTGTGAACGGTAACGGGATAGAAGAGAGGGGAAACTTGTAGTTATCCGCGATAAATGGTAAGATAAAACGTATGGCGCCGAGTGTATTAAGCTAATAGCGGAGGAGATCTGTTCGATGGACATGATACTGGATGCATGTATTGATTCGGTTAAAATGCTCCCCTTTCTTTTCATAACCTATCTTCTTATGGAGTACCTGGAGGAACATGCCTCCGGTAAGATGGCGGAGGCTGTGGAAAGATCGGGGAGACTGGGACCGGTGATAGGAGGAATTGTGGGTATATTTCCACAGTGCGGTTTTTCGACAGCGGCTTCCAACCTGTATGCGGGAAAGGTCATAACGGTGGGAACCCTCATAGCTATTTTCCTGTCCACATCCGATGAGATGCTTCCTATCTTTTTATCCGGTCATCTCCCGCCGGACAGGATAGTGAAGATACTGCTTGTCAAGGCCTTTATCGGGATCCTGTGGGGAGTTCTGATCGATGCCGCTGTCAGGCGGATACTTAAGAGCGGAAAAGCTCCCATGGATATCCACAGCCTCTGCGTGAAGGAGAAGTGCCACTGTGACGACCCCAGGCAGGAGTATAAGGATATGCATGAAGTGAGGGACCTTAAGGAGCATGCCCACAGACATCACCACGGGATAATAAAGCCTGCTCTTAAGCATACCTTCAACATCTTCCTGTTCATACTGGCAGTTTCCATTATCATAAACCTTGTGGTGGAGGCTGCGGGAGAAGAAACCATCAGATCATTTCTTTCAAACAAGGGGATCTTCGTCAATTTTGCGGCAAGCCTTATCGGCCTCATTCCAAACTGCGCGGCCTCTGTCATTATCACAGAGCTGTATATGGAAGGAATGATAGGCTTCGGGGCTCTTATGTCGGGGCTGCTTACGGGAGCGGGAATAGGCCTTCTCGTGTTATTTCGCGTAAACCAGGACAGGAGAGCAAATCTGATGATCACCGCAGCGCTGTTTTTCTGCGGGGTGTTTACGGGCATTTTAATTGACATGCTTAAGGTATCCCTGTGAACGGGA
>DNAD01000079.1 GCA_003484785.1 Lachnospiraceae bacterium | reverse complement strand
ACCCGTGAATGGTAACTGTGTGTTTAATGTTGCCAAGGCTGCGATCAAAGAGTTATAATTTAATGGTAACAGGACAAAGATCCGGGCAGTTCGGAGGTTTTGACGGAATTGATCACAAGACGCAAATCAATGCTAATATATCTGATCCTGACGGCGATCCTCTTTATTATGTTTCCCGCGCAGGCTTCGGCCCAGAACCGGCCTGCGGATTCTGTAAGAGTCGGATATTACGAGAATGAGATATTCGAAGAGGGCGCTGCCCCCGGTGTGGCAAAGACAGGCTATGCATATGAATACTATCGCAAGCTGTCGGAATATACCGGCTGGAATTACGAATATGTATACGGGGGCTTCGGGGAGCTCTATGATATGCTGCTTTCCGGGGACATAGACCTTCTGGCAGGGCTTGCAAAGAGAGAAGACAGGATAGATAAGATCGGCTACCCCGAGATACCGATGGGAAATGAGGCCTATATCCTTTTAAAGCATGAGGCCGATGATTCCATCACCTCCGTGGTCTCGTCCTTTTCGGGGAAGAAGATCGGCGTTCTTAAGAGCGCGATCCTCGATACCCTTGAGGATTATCTTAAAGAGCATTCTACAGAAGCTGAGATCGTTTGCTTTGACGATTATGAGTCGGTGTACTCCGCCTTTGACGGCAAAGAGGTGGATATCATAGCCGTGGAAGAGGACGGGGCCAGGAATCGGGAACATGCCGAGGTCATCTGTACCTTCGGTACCTCGGATTACTACCTGTGCGTGAGTATTTCACGTCCCGATCTTCTTAACGAGCTGGATATTGCTCAATCCCTGATGGCAGTGGAGGAGCCCAACTATACAGGCTCTCTTCAGAGCAAATATTATGCCTCCGGCATCATGAGCCGGTCCTTTTCGGCCTCCGAACGGGAATGGCTTGATCAGAACAAAAGCGTTACAATAGGATATTTGAACAACTATCTGCCCTTCAGCTCAACGGACACGGACGGCAAGGTCACAGGCCTTATTAAGGATCTGGTGCCGGATATGTTTAAGGAGCTGCATCTTTCTGACATAAGGTTCGACTACAAAGGCTATGAAAACTATGACGACATGATCGCGGATATCAGGGCCGATAAGATAGATGCGGCCTTTCCGGTGGGAGGAGGTCTGTATTATTCCGAGGAGAACGGGATCTATCTGTCCTCTGTCGTGACCACGGCATCCACGGATCTGGTATACAAGGGCGAGTATGATAATGAGGATGCCTTAAGCTTTGCGGTAAATGAAAACAACCGGATGCAGTATTACTACATAGACACATATTTTCCGGATGCCCAGACGATCATGTACCCGGATATCGAATCGTGCCTTATGGCGGTGCTGAAGGAAGAGGTGGGAGCCACTACCCTGAACGGGCTGCGGGCAAACGAGATCATGAAAAACCGCCGTTACGACGGCCTGTATCTTCAGCAGCTGGATCAGACCGACGACAGATGCTTCGGGGTGAAGATCGGTAATGAGGGCCTGTTAAAGCTTATAAACCGGGGCATTAAGCTGCTGGACTCCAACTACTCCAGAGAGCATGCATATCATTATTCTTCCCGGCTTTATACCTATACCTTCCTTGATATGGTTGAGGACAATCTCTGGCTGTTTTTGATCATGTCCCTGCTAATTGCTCTCATCATCATTGTCTTTATCGTAAGGGACCTGAAGCGTACCCGCCTGTCCGACCGGCTCAAAACCGATTTTGTTTCCAACATGTCTCACGAAATTCGTACTCCCATTACGGCGATCCTTGGCATGAATGAGCTTATACAAAAGGAGAGCAGGGAGGAAAATATCCTTCAGTACGCCGACAATATAAAAAAGGCAGGGGAGAGCCTACTTGGCATCATCAATGATATCCTTGACTTTTCGAGGATCGAAACGGGCCGCATGGAGCTGATCGAGCAGCCTTATTCCCTTCCCGGGCTTTTGGGTGATCTCAATCTTATGATAGTAAAGCGCGCGCAGGATAAGGGGCTTGGATTTATCATGGAGGTTGACGACAGGCTTCCGGTAAAGCCCATAGGCGATATGCAGAAGCTTCGTCAGGTGATCACAAATCTGCTCACAAATGCCGTTAAATATACGGAAAAGGGTCAGGTAAAGCTTTCGGTCAGGCTCAAGGAAAAAACGCCCGAGGGATTTGAAATGGAGGTGTCTGTCGAGGATACGGGCATTGGAATAAAAGACGAGGAGATGGACAAGCTCTATTCCGCCTTTGACCGGCTGGACATGGAAAGAAACAGAAATATCGAAGGCTCGGGACTGGGCCTTTCCATAACTAAGAGGCTGCTTGAGATCATGGGCAGCGGGATCGAGGTAAAGAGCGTTTACGGAGAGGGCTCCTGCTTTAGCTTCTGCGTAAAACAGAAAATAGCGGATGCCACGCCGACAGGAGCCTATGAAGCCCGGGATCCGGACGCGGATAAGCGCAGATTCACGGGCGCATCCTTCAAGGCCCCGGAGGCGCGCATTATGGTGGTGGACGATACTCCCATGAACCTTAAGGTGATCTGCGGACTCCTTAAGACAAATGAACTCGTGATAGATACCGCAGAAAGCGGGGAGGAATGTATAGAGCTTTTTGGAAAGCAGGCCTATGATCTGATCTTTCTGGATCACCGCATGCCTGTCATGGACGGGCTGGAAACCTTTCTGGAGCTTAAAAAGCGCTATCCTGAGACCCTGCAGAAAACGCCTGTCATATGCCTTACCGCAAATGCGCTTTCGGATGTAAGAGAGCAGATGCTTAATGCCGGGTTTGACGACTTCCTTTCCAAGCCGGTGACGCTTTTCGATCTGGAGCAGATGCTGCTTAAGCACCTTCCCGAAGAAAAGATACAAAGAAGCGGGGATGAGGCTCTCAATCCTTCTGATGAGGTCATACTCCGAAGGCTCAGGATGATGGGAGAGCTTGATGTTGATAAAGGGATAGAGTACTGCGGAGACAGCGAAGAGTATCTGGACGCCGTAAATATCTACAGGCATTCCGCTGAGGGACATTTAAATGAGCTTACAAAGCTCTTTGAGGCTTCTGAGTGGCAGCAGCTTTCCATTGA
>DNAD01000088.1:4414-4643 GCA_003484785.1 Lachnospiraceae bacterium | reverse complement strand
GGGGAATGGATTATGCAGAGTGCCGCCGCTGGTATGACGGTTATACACAGAATGGTTATGAGATCTACAATCCCGAATCCGTTGTAAAGAGTCTGAGGAATAAGAAATATTCCAACTACTGGGGAAAGACATCCTCATACCGCGTGATCAATGACCGCATAGAAGCCAATTTCAAGGGAACGAAGGATGCGGTGATACGGATGCTTGCCGGGGAGAATGTGCCGGTAAA
>DNAD01000088.1:3626-4357 GCA_003484785.1 Lachnospiraceae bacterium | reverse complement strand
GTCACGCAGTACCTTAACACGATGGACTCTTTTGAAACGCTGGACGATGCACTGACATACCTGATACATATCGGTTATCTGGCCTATAACGAGGAAGACGAAAGCTGCCGGATACCAAATATGGAGATCAGCAGGGAATGGGCGAACGCGGTGGCGACTATGAGCGATTATGAGGCTACGGATGAGATAATCAAGTCATCAAAAGAACTTCTGGCTGCGACGCTTAAGGGTGATGAAGAGGCTGTGGCAAAGGCCCTTGACGAGAGCCACATCCATGTAACTAGCAACCGGAGCTATAATAACGAGGATGCGCTGCAGAGTGCCATATACCTGGCATACATCTACGCTCAGAATAAGTACACAGTGGTAAAGGAGATGACTGCGGGAAAAGGATTTGCGGATGTGGTGTTCATCCCGTTCGTTCCCGATCTACCTGCCATGATAGTTGAGCTTAAGCACAATAAGAGTGCGGAGAGTGCCCTTGACCAGATAAAGGATAAAAAATATTTCGACTCCCTTAAGGACTATAAGGGCGGACTTCTGTTCGTGGGCGTGAATTACGATGAGAAGGACAAGACCCACGAGTGCAGGATAGAAAGGTTCGAGAAATAAGACAGCGGGAATTATGGCTGGGCAGGAGTTGGGTAAAAATTATAACAGCTTGTTACAGCGTTTCTGTTCTGAAAAAAATTCAATTGGGGTGGAAAATTGGGGTGGAGAAATTTTTGATA
>DNAD01000088.1:3158-3527 GCA_003484785.1 Lachnospiraceae bacterium | reverse complement strand
CAGGTTCGAATCCTGCCGGGAGCAGAGAGAGAAAGCCTTGAAAATACTGGATTTTATCAGTATTTCGGGGCTTTTTTTATGTATATTTTGAGGGAATCAGCTTTGAGGGAATCATTCTTCAGGCTAAATGTGGCACTATACTGACGCCAGTGTCGTAAATAACCATTTTTTGGCGAGTACGGACAATGAAATGCTGAGCATCGGTATCATTATCGGGGTGATCGCACTGGTCGTCCTGTTCGCCCTACAGATTTTCGTGCTGCTCAGGTTCAGGAAAACCACGAAGGAATACTGCGGGATGACATTCATCGAGGCCGAGGCGGATTAAAGCTTGTGAGAGTATAAGCCGTTTTTTTAAATTCTCTTTAT
>DNAD01000088.1:0-2995 GCA_003484785.1 Lachnospiraceae bacterium | reverse complement strand
GGCCCGGCATCGTTACCGCCTATGCCGGGGTACAGGATGCGGAAGCGGAGAGCATGGCTGTTACTGTCTCTGCGGAGACTGAGGAGGAGACCGTGGAATCTCTCCGGGCGGATAACGGAGATGTTCTGACTGCCATCGTTCCGTTTACCGGCGAAGAAAAGGAGGCTTTTGCCGAAGGGAGTATCTCTGAGGATGAGAGTAACGGTATTTCGGGCCGATTGCTTCAGAATCTGGCGAAATACATCCCTGAAGGAGGGGAACTGTCAGAGGATGAGCCTCTCTCATTTGACAGAGAAAGCTTCATCGGCCTGGATCCGATAACTCCGGCAGAGGGAGATGTGAATGCCCTGGTGCTGATCACTGAGTTTGAAAATTATAAGTTTACGGAACAGTTTAAGAATGATCTGAAAACCCGTATTTTCGCAAACGATCCAAAGTGGGATACAACGGCGGAAGGTCAGGCGGAGTCGCTCCCGTCCGTAGAAAGCTATCCCAAGGACAGCCTTAGAGGATATTATCAGAGAGCTTCCTACGGCAAGCTTAAGATTAACGGTGAGATTTCAAGCTTCGTTTCCCCGCATACCAGAGAATGGTATGAGCACGGCGATCTCGACGCATTCGATAATGAGGAATTATATCTTGACGCGGTCAATTCATGGGTAGAGGATGTCCTTAAGGAGCATGATGAGAGCGACGGGAAAACAGATCTGGAGTATCTGGACGAAAGGCTTTCTTCTTTCGATCAGGATCACGATATGCGGATCGATGCCTGTTATTTTGCCTGTGCCGGCGGAAACACGGGCTGGGGTTCCAGATGGTGGAGCTATAGGGCTGCCTCCAAAATAAGGATCGGAAGCTATCAGCTTTCCAGTCTTGTGCAGGTAGTGGATTCCATATCCAAGGCCGGGGTTTCCGGAAAGGATGATGTGGCTGATTATCTGGAAACCTTTATCCATGAGACCGGACACTTTCTCGGACTTGTCGATTATTACAGCTATGACAGTAATAAGAGTAAGGACAAGGTATCCACCCATGCCATGATGCAGGATAATTACGGCGAACAGGATGGCTTTGCAAAAATGCTGCTGGGATGGATCCCGAAGGAAAACGTATGGGTCATTACCGATAAACAGGTCTATAACCCTAAGGAAAAGTCATGGCAGGATTATACCGGCAGCTATTCGCTTACCCTCAAGCCCTATGCGGAAACCGGAGATCTGGCGCTTATTATTCCGAAGAGAAACGACAGTGAGGACTGGAACTGGATCTACGATCAGTTCATTATGGCGGAATACTATAAAAACTCTGAAAACGATACCTTTATTGACTCCACATATACAGATCAGAACGGAAAGGTTGTCACGGTACACGCCTCTGACGGACTCAGGCTGTTTCTTGTGTATGGAAAATTAAACTATAACGGGACCGAGTTTATAGGGAGTAATATGAAAGACGACCACATCCCTCTGATCAGCGACTATAATAATCCAAACGACCCGTTCAAGCTCCAGCCCGACGATCCGGATAACGATTACAAAAGACTTGGTGTTTTTCACCCGGGAATGACGCCGGCCGAGGAGCTGACGCCCGATACGGTGCCTGCAAGTACCTTCCTTTACAACCCTTCGGATGACGGGCTGCTTGCAAATACGACACGCATCGATTCCGGAATCTCGATCACAAACATAAAGAGCGCCGGAAACGACCTCATTAGCTTTGACACAAGCTTTAAGGAGACTGAGCTTGACGGACCGAAGATAGCCGAGAACGGCGTCGAGCTTTTATATGACGAAACGAACGGTGCTTATATCAAAGTATCCTTCGACAGACCGGTAAATTACAACGGAGGAAAGAGTGCCGCAGTTTACGATTATATCAAGGCGGAAAACACATATCTGACGGATGAAAAATGGGGAGATATCACCGATGTAAGATATTCACCCTCAGGGAAGCAGTATCTCAGAGAGACAAGAGACCTCTATTTCATGCTGAAAAGCGAAGATTATCGCTTTACGGACGGCACGCTCGTAATTCCTGCCGGGTCAGTGATCTCGGATAAGGGAATTCCCTGTCAGGAACTGACGGCCTATATAACGGGAATACAGAAGGACGCGGCAGTCCTTTCAGCCTCCCCGGGCAGCGGAGTATACGATAAGGAAATCGAGGTTACGATAAACGGGGCTCCGGCGGGCTCTAAGGTTTATTATACTCTGGATGGGACCGAGCCGACTGTTTACTCTATTCCATATCGTGGAGCGATCAGGATAGAAGGCCCTGTTGTTCTGAAGGCCATTGCGTACAAAAACAGTCCGGACGCAGAAGCATTAACGAGCCGCCTCCGCTGTGAATACACACTTGAAAAGGTCTATTTTAACGATGAAGAATACCCCACGGAGAAGGCGGTAACCCTTGATGTCGGAGAAGCATATTATCTGAATGCGGGGGTGTGGGGCGATCCCGATTACTATGCCAATACAGGTGATGAAGATAATTCCATCTTTACCTATGTTAGCAGCGATCCCGAAACCGTGATCGTCGATACGGACGGGATGGTGATAGCCAGAAAGGAAGGGACTGCGACAGTCAGCGTCACAACGGCCAATACCGCAGATACCCCGGCTAAATGTGTAGTCACCGTATCTTCCGGTGTGTCCTCGGCTGTTAAGGAAAAGGTCATCGAAGAGTACGGATTTAAGAAATCGGGCGAAGTGCTGCGGCAGATCTCCAAGGATTTAAACGGTGCCGCCACCCTTCAGGAATTCGGAAAGGAGTGGCTTGATAAGCTATGGATCGCTTCGATCCCCGATCAGACCTACAACTCAAGGGCCATTAAACCCGGGGTTACGGTCTATGAAGGTGTTAAAAAGCTGGATGCCTCTGATTATTCCGTTTCTTATAAAAAGAATAAGAAAGCGGGAACAGCAAAGGCCAATGTGAAGTTTAAGGGCAGTTATAAAAAGACCGCTCCGCTCACGACGGATTTCGTGATCGCTCC
>DNAD01000078.1 GCA_003484785.1 Lachnospiraceae bacterium | reverse complement strand
CGGGTCATGGGGAGCCGGAAAGCGGCAGCCTTCTCCGAAATCTATACGGGCTTCAGTTCCTCGACCACCTCCGCGATCAGCACCCTCTCATCCATCGGATATTTCACGCCCTTTATCTCCTGATAGTCTTCATGGCCCTTTCCGGCAAGTACAATCAGATCTCCGGGCTCGGCATTCTTTATCACATACCGGATAGCCTCCTTGCGGTCCGGTATCTCGATATATCTTCCCTCAGTCTTCTCGATTCCGCTTTTTATATCCGCTATTATCTCAAGAGGCTCCTCAAAACGCGGATTATCCGATGTGATCACGGTCAGGTCGGCAAGCTGTCCGGAGACCTCTCCCATCTCGTATCTTCTGCTTTTCGCCCTGTTGCCGCCGCATCCGAAGAGGCATACCAGACGCTTCGGACAATAGGCCTTCAGGGTAGTCAGCAGGCTCTTAAGAGCCATGGCGTTATGGGCATAATCTATCATCAGGGTATAGGAATCGGAGATCTTTACCATCTCTATCCTTCCCTTTACATGAGCTTTACCGAGAGCTTCCTTTATTGCCTCCGGGCCGACTTCAAAATGGCTGCACACCGCTATCGCGCACAGGGCATTGTATACACTGAAAAGCCCCGGGCTGCTGATAAAAGCATGCATCCCGACCGGCTCACTCACATCAAACTCCACTCCAAGGATCCCATTGCGGTTTACATAATTTATATTCTCCGCTCTGATGTCGGCTTTATCACCAATGCCAAAGGTGTTAACACTGCAGGTATGGCCCTTAAGTACATCCTCAAGATATTCCGAATCGGCATTCAGTATGCCCAGCCTGCACTGTCTGAACAGAAGACTCTTACAGTAAAGATACTCATCAAAATCCTTATGCTCGTTGGGGCCGATGTGGTCGGGCTCTATATTCGTAAAGATACCGATCTCAAAGCTTATCCCGTCGGTTCTTTTGAGCATCAGTCCCTGGGATGAAACCTCCATCACCACCGTATCTATCCCGGCTTCCTCCATTTTCTTAAGATATTCCTGTATCACATAGGATTCAGGGGTAGTATTGAGAGCGGGAAATCTCTCCTCGCCGATTATGACCTCTATAGTTCCGATAAGGCCCACCTTGTGCCCCGTATGCTCAAGAATGGACTTTATAAGATATGTCGTTGTGGTCTTGCCCTTGGTACCGGTCACCCCTATCACCTTAAGCCGCCTTGAGGGATGGCCGAAATAGGCACAGGAGGTGAGAGCCAGCGCTTCTCTGGTATCCGCGACCTTTATAACGGTAAGCTTTGATGCTTCGGGCACTGAAACCTCTTCGGATACGATCACCGCGGCAGCCTTCTTTTCCACCGCCTCGGGCACGGCTTTGTGCCCGTCAAAATTGTACCCCTTTATGCATACAAAGACACAGCCCTCTTCAATCTTTCTCGAGTCGTTTATGAGCTTTCCCGTCTCTTTATCAAGCTCTCCCCTTATACATTCATATTCAAGTCCTTCAAGTAATTCTGCAAGCTTCATAGGTTCCTCCCGGTATAAGTTTCTCTCCTGTTCGAAATAATGCGGGGGCAAAAGGGCACGAAGTGCTTTTGGCCCTGACATCATTCAAAATAATAGTATGTTTTTATAATTACTTAAAGCTTTTTTTACATTTTTTTCCGAAATCTTCATAATTAAAACACCAAAAAAACACATTTTCCCTTTATTATCTTTATCAGGATAGTTGATAACACACCCACTATCTCCCCCTCATAAAAGCAAGAGCCTGTCTTTTCAGACAGGCTCTTGTATTTATTCAGTATTTGTAATCCTTCACCACAAGCTGCACATTTTCATTGCCCATGTAAACATTGACCGAAAGCTCATACATTAAAAGGACCCTTTCCTTCCCTGCAAGCTCTTCGGATATCCTGTCCGCCTCTCCGTATATCACGGCATCTCTTACCGCTCCCCAGTCAGACAGCTTTCCGTCTGAAAAAGCTGTCAGCGGCGCCACGGAAAGCTTCAGCACATTTCTGTTTTTCCCTAACACCTGCTTCTTTACTATCCTGAGATCTCTTTCAACAAAAAGCGGTTTTGGATTTCCGTTCCCGTAAGGCTCCAGCTTCTCAAGCTCCTTTGCAAAATCAAGGCTGGCGCCGTTTAAATGAAGCTGCATATCCGCTCTCAGCTTTTTTACCATATCCTCGGGAGTAAGGCTTGCATTCTCGTTAAGCTTCCTCCTCAGAACCGGCACATTCTTCTCCTCAATGGAAAGACCGGCAGCCATCTTATGACCTCCGAATTTGAGAAACAGCTCCTTTACCCTGGTCATTTCGGCAAACATGTCGTAGGCCTCTATGGATCGCCCGGAGCCCTTCACGCACTCCGTACCCCGCGTCAGCACGAAAGAAGGCTTATAGTATCTCTCCTTGAGCTTTCCCGCGATCAGCCCGGCCAGGCTCTCATGACAATCCGGAAGGAAGACCACCAGTACACTGTCCTTATCATAGGAAGGATCATCCTCGATCATGCTCTCGGCCTTCCCGGTATAATACTGCTGCATCTCCTTTCTGCTGTCGTTGAGCTCCTTAAGCTCTGCCGCTGTCACCGCGGCCTCCTTCTCATCCTCCGTATCAAAGAGCCTGAAGGCTCTGTCCGCAAGATCCAGCCTCCCGGTAGCGTTAATGCAGGGGCCAAGAACATAGCCGATGTGATAGGGGGTTATCCTGTTCTTATCAAGGCCGTTCGCGTTTATCAGTGCCGTAAGCCCTTTATTGGGAGAAGCGGCCATCCCCGCTATCCCGTGCTTTACTATTATCCTGTTTTCGTCCTTAAGCTCCATTATATCGCCGACGGTGGCAACTGCCGCAAAAACAAGAAGCTCCTTCAGGATATCCCCTTCCGTCTCGAACTTTTGCAGCAGGCAGGATATCAGTTTATAAGCTACCACTCCGCCGCAGATACCCTTAAAGGGCGAGGAACAGTCAGGGCGCTTCGGATCCACCACCGCATCGGCAGGAGGCATGAGGTATTGCTTCTCACCGTCTCTTTCTTCATAAGGAACCTCATGATGGTCCGTCACTATGACCGTCATGCCCTTTTCTTTGGCATACTTTATTTTTTCAAAGGCCGCAATCCCGTTATCACAGGTAAGGATCACCG
>DNAD01000328.1 GCA_003484785.1 Lachnospiraceae bacterium | reverse complement strand
CGCTTTTTGAACCGGATAATTTCCTCATGCATCATCGAAAAATCTTGACGCAGCCCGCTACGCCTGCGATTTTTCTCTTTGTATATAACCGGAAATCCTTCGTAATAATTATATATTTATTTTGAACAGTTCCTTAGGGCTGTAACAGTAACGGTTTATTACCAATAAATCGCCTTCGCTAAGGAAGAATCGCCGGTCAGTTCCGGGTTAAGCCGCGAAGCAGCGCCGGAGCATGCGATTCTTCTATATGAGCTTTTATATAATCCTACACGATCTCTGAGCCAAACTGCGCTGCAGATCGTGCGCTTTTACGAATCTGTTTGTGCCGATCCGACCCCCTTTTTTAGATCGGATAACTACCTCTGACGAGGAACCGCTGCGATGGAGCAAAACCATCTCTGCCATAAAATATTCCACCTGTGTGGTTAGATTGCTTTTGCAATCCAGCTTACCGCAGACATTCGCAAAACCGTCCGTTTCTCGTGCTTAAAGACCATTTCGACATTTGCTTCAGCAAATGTCGAATTAATTTGCTTCACAAATCGTTTTGCTCATTTGGAGGTGGGTTGCAATTCATTATTCGGTGTACCGGTCACAACCAATTTATTATGAAACAGATCAGCCCTTATGTATTTCCAGTATCTTATATTTAATAACGCCTGCTATTGTCTCAACCGACACAGTCTGTCCCTTTTTAGCTCCGATAAGAGCCTTCCCCACCGGTGACTCATTCGAGATCTTTCCGTTGAGACTGTCCGCCTCGGTTGACCCTACTATCCTGTACTCCAGATCCTCTTTATATTCCATATCGCGTATTTTAACCGTACAGCCTACGCTCACCTTATCGGTATCCACTTCCTCCTCAAGCACGACCTCGGCATTCTTAAGGATCTTTTCGATCTCCTCGATCCTTGCGTGAATATCTCTCTGTTCATCCTTTGCCGCATCATATTCGGCATTCTCCGAAAGATCTCCCTGTGCTCTCGCTTCCTTAAGCTTCTGCGCATTTTCCGCACGTTTATTGACCTTAAGATCCTGCAGTTCGTCCTCTAAGGCCTTAAGACCTTCATAAGTTAAAATATGCTTCTTTTCGTCCATCTTTATTCCTTCTTTCTGTGTATCTGTTCACAAACGCCGTTATCCGAACGGATACGATTCTTAATCACCCGTATCACCGGCGGCCGTATGCCTCTGCACGCCCGTAACGGCAGGACAATACCCTGCCCGCGGGTTCTAAGCAAGTATGATACATCATTACATTCTGTGAGTCAAGCAGATCCCCTTATACAAAAGCTGACATGTGTTATCGATCTATTAAAGGCGGCTTTTGCAGTAAAGGGGTTTACCGTAATTAATCGCCTGCGCTAAGGCAGAATCGCAAGTCAGTCACTTTCTTGCCTCAAATACCCACTTGTTTTCCATAAGATATTCAACCGTTTTTACCACGCCCTCTTCGATGGTAGCCTTAGGCTCCCACCCCAGGGCTCTTACCTTCTTTGTATCCAGATAGATAAAGGGGTTGTCTCCTACCCATCCCCTCTCTCCTCCGGCATAGCTGAGCTCGGGCTCTGCTCCCAGCTTCTTCGAGATCCAGCGGACGGAATCGTTTACCTCACAGTACTCATCAGTGCCAAGATTGTATATATTTACCTTTTCGTCCGCTTTCCTTATCACGGTCAATATGGCTTCCATGCAGTCCTTAACGTACAGATAGGACTTTCTCTGATGACCGTTTCCCAGGATATACAGCTTCGTTGGGTCATCCTTCAGCTTTTTACAGAAGTCAAAAACATGTCCGTGGGTATATCTCTCGCCGAGTATAGATACGAACCTGAATATATATACCTGATAGTCAAAGCCCTCGGCGTAAGAAGCAAGAAGACCCTCACAGGCAAGCTTTGAGGCTCCGTAAAGGGAGGTCTGGACAGGGAAGGGGGCGTTCTCCGGAGTAGGGATCACCTCTGCCTCTCCATATACCGAACCCGTCGAAGAAAAGCCTATCCTTCTTATCCCATTGGCTCTCATAGCTTCCAGCACGTTAAAGGTCGCTATGGTATTCTGTTCAAGGTCCTTCCCGGGATGCTCGAGGCCCATTCGCACGTCTGCGTTGGCTGCAAAATGGAATACGAACTCGCAGCCGGCCATCGCCTCCGCAAGCTTTTTCTCATCAAGAGTATCCCCTTCTATAAGGGTAAAACGCGGGTTGTTCAGAGCATCCTTGAGAAATTCCCTGCGTCCCGTTGAAAAATTATCATAGACCACTACCTCGTTCTCCGGCTCCGAAAGCAGCCTGTCTGCCATGTTCGAGCCTATGAAGCCTGCTCCGCCGGTGATAAAATACTTCATCATTTCCTCCTCGATCCCGTATGGCCGGTCTCATGGAATAATTGACAGGTGCTGTCTGTGATAAGGCTCCTGCCGGTGCCGGTCAATAATCCCATGACCCGTGAATGCTAATATTTATTGTAACTATTGTTACTATTCAGTACAGAACCACGTATTTACTGCGTAGTCCCTGGCAGATTGGGGCACCGGTTATTCATCAAAATCCGCCTCTTCCTCTACCTTTGTGAGGAACAGTCTCGCATCTCTCTGATATTCTTCCTTATCATATTCAAGATAACCGATCTTAACCTCTACCCTTATAGGCTTGCTTGATATGCCGGTAAAGGCTTCTTCGTTGTCAAGCTTATTTCTCAACCTGTTAACTACCGATCTGCAGCCCACCACATCCGTCGTCAGTATGATCGCAAAGCTTCCCATGTCATCAATGGCATAGACCCTGTCCTCAAGCCTGACCGTGTCCACCACATATTGTGAAACCCTTATAAGTACCTGCTCGTACTCCTCCTGCTTAAGAACCTGCCTGAGCTGATCGTAATATTTGAGCTTGATGACCATGAGGGAGATGTGCTGGTTATTTCTTTCCGCAAAAGATACCTGGGTCTGCATATCCATGAACATGCTTCGCAGATTGTAAAGATTAGTGAGGGGATCAACCATCACCAGCTCCTCCACCTGCCGTTTAAGAAGGGCATTCTGGGTAAGCAGCTTTCCCTGCCCGCGCCCGTACAGCACTCCTCCCAGTACTGTCAGTCCGGGGAGTAATATCCATAAAAAGGAAACGGCATCTATATCCGCACCCTGCGATGCCTTCAAGAAAATCTTAATTCCCAGATAGGTGACCGTGGTGACGCTGACCAGCACTATGGAAAGGGTGACAAACTGGAAAAGCGCCAGCATGGCAACAATGAATACTGCTATGGTCATGACCAGGTTTTCCGTAAAAAGATCCTCTCCCGCCTTTGAGGTTATAAGGGTACAGATAAAAAGCATCACAAAAATGATGCTTATGCCGATGTCATGCAAAATCTTTCCTTCATATTTGCTTGATTTCATATGCCGTTCTTTTCCCGTATGCTTTACTGTTTATGAAAACGTTTAGCTAACCGTTTCCCGTTCCCCTTTAACCTTTATATTATACCTTTCATGCGCATTTCCGTCTATCATTATTTCTTCCCTGCGCTCAAATCCCAGTTTTTTAAGAAGCTTTACGCTTGCGGTATTTTCCCTTGCGGTAAAGGCGTTTATCCTCATAAATCCCAGCTGCCCGGCGGCATATTTTAAAAGAGCGCTGCATACCTCATATGCATAGCCCCTTCTCTGATATTCGGCAGCGATAACATAACCGAGCTCGGGATCCTCAAAGCCCGCCCTGTTTTCAAAGCCCGCTCTTCCGATGGCCTTTCCCGAAGCCCTGTCTATAACAAGCCAGATACCATATTCGAAGAAACGATACTTGTTTTTTATATAATTCCTGATATACTCTCTTTCTTTTTCTCTGTCCTTAAACAGCCCCTCGGTATACCTGGATATCCCGGGATCAGCATATATCTCATAGAGCTCATCAATATCCTCTTCGGTGATCTCCCTTACCAGACACCTTTCCGTTTCCGTTATCTCCCAGGGAAGCTGCAGATATCTCAGAAGGAAGCGGTTTATGTCAAAGGCTTTCAGATTACACACATTATCTGTCATGTAAAGCGCATCACTGAACGACTTTTCCCTGCTTGCCGGGTTGAGATAAACCGCAAAACCCGCGCCTGCCTCCCTGAGCCTGTCGGCGATGGCTCTGTTGTCGGTAACGGCAAAGGAACGCAGCCGGTTTTCATCATTTAATGAGATCATCCTGCAGAATCCCTCCGGATCCTCAAAACACTCCAGCCCCTGTTCCCTGA
>DNAD01000240.1 GCA_003484785.1 Lachnospiraceae bacterium | reverse complement strand
CCTTTTCCGGGCCGCCGGTGAAATCCAAAGCTTTAAAGAAGCTGTTTGCGATTATCTGGCTTTTATCTTTTTGATCTTCGACCATTTACCGAATATCCGGCTTTCGCTTCCTTCCACCGGATCGTATATCACCTTAATGGTACGTATCCTGAAAAAGTACTTTTTGCCCTTTTCCAGCCCGGTCACCTTCGCGTTGAGCGTATCCGCGCTCTCCATCTCCAACACCGAAGTAGACGATCCCGAGAATTTTTTGTTTGTACTGTATTCAAGCTGATAACCATCGGCATAAGAGTTCTTCTTCCATTGGGCGACCGCTTTTCCACCCTTTTTCGCCTTCACAGATTTAAGGCTGGTTTTAAAAGCCTCTGCCGCCGCGACAGCAGCCTCATATTCTCCCTGATCGGCGTAAATGACAACCTCGATATGATCGGCCGGGCTGTCACCGTGTTCCCCGTCGCCGATGGCCTTGTACCAGACATGGTAGTTTCCCGGCCACGCGCCCGTCGGAAGCTCTTTTGTATAAGCGTCCGCCGGAGGCACTGAAGCATCATCCTTTACAGCGACGTAAGCCATTTCTCCGCCGACTGCCATGCCCGGATCAGTGATCAGGCATACATCCTCTCCGTCATAAATATGGCTTTTCGGGGTCGGAGCAGTCCTTATCACCGCAGGCTCATGGGCGGTGATCTCTACCCAGTCAGAGGTTACGGTGCCGCTTTTTACGCGGACAAAATACGCCCCCGGCTTTGTAAAGACCGCAGTCCCGTCCTTTGACAGCTCCAATCCGTCTTCCGATACGCCAAACTGCTCCCATTCATACAGGATCGGCAGTTCATCTCCGCTGAGATCCTCCGCAGAAACTACAAGCTTTCCCTCTCCTTCAATATTTACTGCTTCTCCGTTCGTGCTGCCCTTAAAGCTGCCATCCACAAACAGAACCGTTCCCTCATCGGCGATGCGGTACTTTGCGTCATCGACTACATCAATTTCTTCATCACTGCCAAGCGCCTTGACCGAGATCGGATACCAGTCGGAATAATGCTTTCTGTCAGGAGTCATGATACGCACATTGAAGCTGCGCGCTCTGGTAAAGGAAACGGTTCCGTCCTCGGAAAGATTGATCCCCTTGGAAGGCGGCTGCTGCGCATCCCAGATATATTCCATATCCACTTCTTTCCCTGTACTGTCGAGAACGATCCCCTCCAGCTTACCGTCTCCTTCGATATTCTCGGGCTTTGCGTCTACGATGCCGACATAACTGCCGTCGATCTTAAGCTGATATTTGAATTCCGGTTCCTCAACAACGATCTCCATCATCGCCGTTCTTGAAAGATCCCTGTTCGTTACATATGTATCATTGTTTACACCGGAGGGATAGCTTTTCTCATCGATCCTGTAGGTCAGATAACAGGTTCCCGGCTTTACGGCGGTAAAGGCGGTGTTTCCGCCGATTTTTTCCAATTTGACCGGGGCATCGGAGCCCAGCTCATTGCCATCCTCATCCGTAAGGACCCAGTAGCCGTAGTCCTTATTGAAATTGCAGTACAGACCGTCTCTGTTGTTATAGCCCTCAAGATTAAAATACTTCGTATAAGATTTCTTCCCTACCGGCATTGACAGCGACAGGTAATCGACATTGTCATAGCTTATCTTACCCGAGATCACGGAAACATCCTTCGGCGCCTCCAGCTTGACATAGCTCAGCGGATAGATCGGCGCGATCTCCTTAAACCTTGTAAAATTGGAGTTCTGTGTTTCCGTCAGTATCGCACCGGCGGAGGACATTGGGACGTAGGTGCTCAGCGCCTCCAGACGAGTAGAATTTGTAAAACAGCCATAACTGCCCCACTCCTGTATTACTTTCCATATTATGCCTTCTTTATCAAGACCCCTGTCCTTGTCCGAGACACTGTCCAATTTCCCATCTATATAATACCTCTGGTATATGTCCTTCCTCGCGTCAGATCCAAAGGTATATCTGAGACCGTTCCAGCTTTTAGCATCCGGGTCCCTTGCCGGATCCCAAAGCTGTGTTCCTCCGGACAGGATGTCCACGGTATAATTTAACCCCACCGGGCAGTTATATCTTGTCGTCACGGTAACGTCCGTGGTGCCGTTCTCCATCACCGATTCGGAATAAGGCGGAAGCGTTCTTGTGTAATGCGCCGCCTTTGAATAGGTCTGGCTTTCCGTATTGGACCTTGACCACCCGCTCTGAAAGGCCTGGGTAGATGAAAGAGAGACCTCCTCCGAAACCTTTCCGCAAAGGAAATTTGCCTCTGCCCCGAGCTTGATCCCTTCGGAAAATGAATACGAGGAGGAACCGTTCACCGAGCTTGTCATGGAGACAGTTCCGCTTTCCGAGGTATCGATGGTCTGCGTCGCGGGAGCGTTGCTTTCGTTCCTGACGCCGGAGGAATAATCAGGTAAAACGGTCCCGTTCTCCACCGTTGTGGAAATGTAATTTCCCTTGACGCCGGCATCGGGGAGAAGAGCCGTAACGGAGAAGTCGCGGAATATCACATAATAGCACCTGTAATTGTTCCATAACATCATATAGAACTCATCTTTTCCCTGATTATTGTGGTAGGTCAGGGGAGACATAAATGCGTCATTGGCGGATGTGGGTTTATAATCGAGACTTTTTACATTCTGATGATCGATCGCCTCAACTGCAAAGTGCTCACCGGCAGAATAGGCATCATAGCTCTTATCCATCCAGTTCAGCCTTAAAGCGAGCCACAGCCAGTTATCAGCAACCGAATACTTGCGAAAGTTATCATCCAACTCTATGAAGTCCTCGTAGCCCATCCTATCCCCGATAGGCGCGTTCAAAAGGTCCATGTAGAACTGCTTTTGGCTTTTGTCAAAGCTTGAGGAGTTTGCGTTATAATAGAGCGCTCCTCCATAGGAAATCGAATCCTTTACCTTATTCGGCTCTGTCTCATCAGCATAGACAGGAAACTGCATAAGGCCGCCCGAAACAGTGACGGCTCCCGCCAGCACTACGCCAAGCAGCCTTTTCCATAAGCTTTTTTTCACAATATTACCCTCCTTTTTTCGAGCTCCGACGCTTCTTAAAAAACCGGATCAATGTTTCTTATGCATTATACCACAGAAATTCCGGCTGAATTTACGTCACTGGCACGCCCTCAGCAGCAAATGCTTCGGACTGTTCTTAATAGTTACCCATTGTAGTCCACACTCATCCACTCATATATCTTTACTATTTAGAGCCATTCCGGTAAGCTCCTCTTCAGCCAGCTCATTAGCTGCATAATATTCCTCTATGATTGTTTTCGCCTGATCCGCATTATCCCGTGAAACAAAAACATCCACTCCAAAGGGACTGCCCCAGCCAAGGACACGTAAATATTGCCTGGGAGTATTTGCATCCTTAATAAAGCAGGGAATCCCCCCGGCCTTAAGATATCCCTTTAAAAGCTCTGCTTCAACCATATCAGATACGTTTGCCACCTTAATAAGGTCACCATCTTCAGTAATTCTTTTCATCATGCTCTCCACTCCCCGTATTCTTTTATTTGTGCTTCCTCAT
>DNAD01000326.1 GCA_003484785.1 Lachnospiraceae bacterium | reverse complement strand
CACAGGAGGAAATATTTTTGATATTGGATGGATTATAGTATATAATTAAAAACGGTGTAACCTAAAGTTCGCTTAGGCGCACGATCCCCCGGGATCGGCGCAGGGAGGAAAAGATGGAAGGGGAACGCATCAGGTCGCAGATAATGGAATTGGTGAGGCAGTATTATGAGGCCTGTCATAAAAAGAAGGAGTATATGGAAGGCGACAGGATCCCATATGCCTCAAGGGTATATGACAGTGAGGAAATGGTGAACCTTGTGGACTCGGCGCTGGAATTCTGGCTCACTGCGGGAAGGTATACCGATGAGTTTGAAAAGAGCTTTGCCGGGTATCTGGGGATACGCTTCTGCAGCCTGGTCAATTCAGGCTCCTCCGCCAACCTCCTTGCCTTTATGGCGCTGACCTCTCCTCTTCTCGGGGACAGACAGGTTAAAAGGGGAGACGAGGTCATAACCGTGGCGGCAGGTTTTCCCACGACAATAGCTCCGATCATCCAGTACGGAGCCGTCCCGGTTTTTGCTGATATTACGATTCCGCAGTATAATATAGATGTAACAAGGCTTGAGGAAGCATATTCCGAAAAGACCAGGGCCGTCATGCTGGCCCATACCCTGGGCAATCCATTTGACCTTAAGGCTGTAAAGGACTTTTGTGACAGACACGGCCTGTGGCTTATCGAGGATAACTGTGACGCCCTGGGCTCCGTTTATAGCATTGACGGGACAGACAGACTGACGGGAACGGTGGGAGACATCGGAACCTCAAGCTTTTATCCTCCCCATCACATGACCATGGGAGAGGGTGGCGCGGTATATACCGACGATCCCCTGCTTCATAAGATAATACGTTCCCTGAGAGACTGGGGGAGAGACTGCATCTGTCCTCCGGGTAAGGATAATTTCTGCGGGCACAGATATGACGGAAAGCATGGGGAGCTTCCGGAGGGGTATGATCATAAATATGTATATTCCCATTTCGGATACAATTTAAAAGCCACTGATATGCAGGCTGCGGTGGGCTGTGCCCAGCTTAAGAAGTTTCCTTCCTTTGTTGAAAGAAGAAGGCATAATTTTGACAGGCTTAAGGAGGCTCTTAAGGACTGCACAGATGCTTTTATATTGCCCGAGCCCTGCAAAGGGTCAAAGCCCAGCTGGTTCGGCTTTATGATAACCTGCAGGGAAGGGACTGACAGGAACCGGGTGGTACAGCATCTGGAATCGAAACAGATACAGACGAGAATGCTGTTTGCGGGTAATATCATAAGGCATCCCTGCTTTGATGAGCTAAGGGAAAATACACAGCTTTACAGGATTGCGGGGGAGCTTGAGAACACCGAGAGGATAATGAGGGATACCTTCTGGATAGGGGTCTATCCGGGAATGACCGATGAGATGATCGACTATATGGCTAAGGTACTGAAAGAGGCGATACATGCTTGAGAGTTCATTTTACAAGGACAGGAAGGTGCTCATAACCGGGCATACGGGCTTTAAGGGCAGCTATATGTGCAAAGTATTGCTTGAGCTGGGGGCACAGGTGTGGGGGTATGCTCTTGACCCTCCCACACAGCCGTCGCTTTTTGAACTCTGTTCCTTAAGCAACGAAGTGAACTCCGCCAGGGGGGATATAAGGGATCTTGAAAGCCTTAAAAAGGTGTTTGAGGAGGCGAAGCCCGAGATAGTCATTCATATGGCTGCTCAGCCCATTGTACGCACCTCTTATGAAAAGCCCGTGGAGACATTTGAAACAAATGTGATGGGCACGGTCAATGTGCTGGAGTGCTGCAGGAGCACGGATTCGGTAAGATCCGTCATAAACGTTACAACCGACAAGGTATACAGAAATAACGAATGGGACAGGGGATATGTGGAGACCGATGCCCTGGGCGGGTACGATCCCTATTCCAATTCCAAGTCCTGCTCGGAGCTGGTTACCGAAAGCTATATTAATTCCTTTTTAAGGGATAAGGGGATAGCGGTGTCCGCCTGCCGGGCCGGAAACGTCATAGGAGGCGGGGATTTTGCGAAGGACCGGATAATCCCGGACTGCGTGAGGGCGATGGAGAAAAAGGAGGAGATCATAGTAAGGAATCCTTATTCCACAAGGCCTTTTCAGCATGTACTGGAGCCTGTCTGCGCCTATCTTATGACAGCCTCCGAACAGTATCGGGATCCATCGCTTGCAGGCTGCTATAATGTGGGCCCGGATGATACGGACTGCTATACCACGGGAGAGCTGGTGAGTCTTTTCTGTGATAAGTGGAACAGTAGGGCTGAGGAGTGGGGCGGCTGCATGGCTTCCTGGAAGAACGTTTCCGACAACGGACCTCATGAGGCGGGGTTTCTGAAGCTGGATTCATCAAAGCTTAAGAAGACCTTCGGGTGGAGGCCTGTGTGGAACGTGGAAAGAGCCATGGAGGAGATAGTTGAATTTTCCGGAGCATGGTTAAGGGGAGAGGATGCCGGGAAGATTTTGACCAAAACGGTCAGTTCGTATATGCGCACGATTCATAAACAAATCGGCGCAAAATAAGGTAATGATCCGGTCCGTATAACGAACCGGATCGGCTCAATCTGAAGATTGAGCCTAAGCGCACGATTTGTAAACAAATCGGCGCAGGAGGGTAAAGATGATTTCTGAGAAAATGATGAAACTTGCAAAGGGG
>DNAD01000301.1:2245-4690 GCA_003484785.1 Lachnospiraceae bacterium | reverse complement strand
CCTACCCGTGAGCCTGCGGTTCTCGGAGAGAGGAAGATCAAGCCCGGTACTCCCATACAGGGTGTGCTCGGTGTAAGAAGCGCTCCTACACAGGGCGTACTCGGAGCAAGAGTCGGCCCCGCTACAGGAGATGCTGCAAACATCGCCCTCTGGCTGATCATCCTTGGCGCCAGCATCGGAGCCATCGTAGTGATCGTAGTTCAGGCGAACAGGAAGAGGAAGAGCAGCCGTTAAGGAAATTATTCAGTCGGCAGAGCTGACTGCCTCGGGACAAACTGAAGTTTGTCCCGAGGTGTCACAACTTACTTAAAAAAATGTACTTGAAAATGGAGAGCGATTGTGCTAAGATAATTAGGCTTGTGGAAACGGGTGTTCATTTGGTGAAGGACAGGGTTCTGTTGTTTGCCGGTTTACTTGGGAAGTGAGCCGAGGTTTTCGTAAAATATAAAATGAGACAGACCGGAGGTTTTATAGATGGGTGCTTTAAGAGTTATTTTAACACTGATATTTATTTTGGTATGCATAGTGCTTTCTGCTATCGTTCTTATGCAGGAAGGTAAGTCGGCAGGGCTTGGTGCTATCTCTGGTATGGCAGAGACCTACTGGGGCAAGAACAAGGGCCGTTCCATGGAAGGAATGCTTGTAAAGTATACCAGATGGCTTGCCATTGCCTTTATGGTTCTTGCAGTGATTCTTAATCTTAAGAATTTCTGATGACCGGATTTCAGCGGTTATTTAGAAGAATTGCAATATATGAGACAGTAGATGCACTCTTAAGTTTACTTGAGGGTGCTTCTTTTATAGCAGAGATGCAGATACGAATATGAAAAGTTTAGAGGAAAGGAAAAAGTTAATACTGAGGCTTATGGGTGAAAAGTCCTATAAGCCGATGAAGGAGAAGGAGCTTGCGATCCTGCTTGAGGTGAAGAGCGAAGACAGGGAGTATCTTAAAGAGGCGTTAAACGCGCTTCTGTCAGAGGGCACTGCGGTGATCACTAAGAGGGGACGGTATATGCTTCCCGAGATCCGCAATATCACAGGAATCTATCGCTCTACCCGGCATGGCTACGGGTTCCTTGAGCTTAAGGATGCCGATGAGGAGGATTATTTCATCGAGGAAGGAGCCTCGATGAACGCCTTTGACGGAGATACCGTTGAGGCAAAGCCCGTAAACTACGGTACCTCAAGGGGCGGCCGCCATAAAAGCGCTGAGATCTGTGCGGTGATAAAGCGGGCTCATGAGACTTTGGTTGGAACCTACGATAAATCCGCAAACCGCTACGGCTTTGTCAAACCGGATAACAGCCGTATAAACAGAGATATTTTTATTCCTCTGGAACGCTCTTTAAACGCTTTGGACGGACAGAAGGTAGTATGCGAGATCATCGACTACGGCACCGAAAGGCAATCGCCTGAGGGGAGGATAACCGAGATACTTGGGTATGTGGACGAGCCCGGAGTGGATATCCTTTCTGTTATCAGAGGCTTTGACTTACCGGCAGAGTTTCCGGAAAGGGTGCTCAATCAGGCAAACAGGGTTCCGGATGCAGTCTCTGAGAGCGATTTACGGGGAAGGAGAGATTTAAGAGGTCTGCTTACAGTCACTATAGATGGGGAGGACTCGAAGGATCTTGATGATGCGGTGAGCCTTGAGATGAGCGGAGATGACTATCTTCTGGGCGTGCATATAGCGGATGTGGCCAATTATGTGCAGGAGGATTCGGCCCTGGATCGGGAAGCCCTTAAGAGAGGGACGAGCGTATATCTTTGTGACAGGGTTCTGCCCATGCTTCCCCAAAGGCTTTCCAACGGGATATGCTCTCTTAATGAGAACGAGGACAGGCTGACCCTCAGCTGCATCATGAGGATAAACCGAAACGGCGAGGTAACCGATCACGAGATCGTCGAAAGCGTAATCAGGACCAGGCGCAGGATGACTTATACCGTTGTCAACGAGCTGATTCTGAAAAATGATCCTTTGCACGGTATCTGCGAGGAGGTCGCCGGGGACAAGGAGCTTGTACGGATGCTTTCTGATATGGCTGAGCTTGCTTCCATATTGAGGGAGAAAAGAAAGAAGAGAGGCTCTATTGATTTTGGAATGCCGGAAACAAAGATCGAGCTTGATGAGAACGGTTATCCCACAAGGATAGCTCCTTATGACAGAAACGCCGCTACAAAGCTTATCGAGGAATTCATGCTTGCCGCAAACGAGACCGTGGCAGAGCATTATTACTGGCTAAAATATCCTTTCGTATACAGAACGCATGCTGATCCCTCTGCGGATAAGATGAGGAGCCTTGCGGCTTTCATAAGTAAACTGGGTTACGGGCTTCATATAAAGGGGGATGAGATCCATCCCAAGGAGCTTCAGAAGCTGCTTGTAAAGTGCGAGGACACTCCGGAGGAGAATCTGATAAGCCGTCTGACCCTCAGGTCCATGCA
>DNAD01000301.1:0-2121 GCA_003484785.1 Lachnospiraceae bacterium | reverse complement strand
TGTCACTTTACTTCTCCGATAAGGCGTTACCCCGACCTTCAGATCCACCGTATTATAAAGGATGATCTCAGGGGGAGGCTCACAGAGGAAAAGAAACTGCACTATGAAGAGCTCCTTGACCGCATCTGCCTTCAGTCAAGCGTCAGGGAAAGGGCCGCAGACGAGGCAGAGCGCGAGATAGAGAAGATGAAGAAGGCTGAGTATATGCTCTCAAGGATAGGACGGGTCTATGAGGGGATCATTAGCGGGATCACGTCCTTCGGGATGTATGTGGAGCTTCCGAATACCGTAGAGGGGCTGGTACACGTAAGCAGGCTGGATGATTATTATATCTATGATGAGGACAGATACGAGCTTACGGGAGAGAGATGCGGCAGGAGCTTTGTGCTGGGACAGAGTATTATGGTAAAGGTGGACAATGTAGATATAGCAAACAGGGAAATAGATTTTGTGGTAGCATAGAATGTTCAGTGAGGTTGAATGATGGCAAAGCAGAGCGGGATAAAGCTGATCGCGAATAATAAGAAGGCCTATCATGAGTACTTTATAGAGGATAAATATGAGTGCGGGATCGAGCTGTACGGTACCGAGATAAAGTCTCTGAGGCTGGGAAAGTGCAGTATTAAGGAGGCTTACGTTAAGATAGACAGGGGAGAGGCCTTTATCATAGGAATGAATATAAGCCCCTATGAAAAGGGAAATATATTTAATAAGGATCCCTTACGGACCAGGAAGCTTCTGCTGCATAAGTATGAGATAAACAAGCTTGCGGGGAAGCTCAACGAGCAGGGCTATACCCTGATGCCCCTTCAGGTCTACTTAAAGGACAGCAGGGCCAAGCTGGAGATCGGTCTGGCAAAGGGTAAGAAGCTTTACGACAAACGCCAGGAGATCGCGAAAAAGGATATGAGAAGGGCACTGGAGCGTGACTTCAAGGTAAAGAACCTTTAAGCACGGTCTTGTTGTTCACAGCCTTTGGGATGTGACAGTAACGGCACGGTTCATCAGGGGGACAGGAAATGAAAAGGGTGTTTGTTTTTCCCGGGCAGGGGACGCAGCGGGAAGGAATGCTCAGAATGCTGGATGCGGATTTTGAGGAAGTCCGTGATATATTTGAGATGGCAGGGGATATTTCCCACAGGGATGTGATCGATCTGTGCAGGAACCAGCCTGACAGTGTTCTTGCGGATACCCGTAATACGCAGATCGCGGTAACTGCCATGAACTTAAGCTTTTTAAAGCTTCTGGAAAACCGTGGGGTGAAGCCGGAGGTGACTCTGGGGCAGAGCCTGGGAGAGCTTTCTGCGGTGGCGGCCTGCGGGGCCATGTCTTACGAGGATGTGCTTAAGCTGGTTTGGCGGAGATCTGAGATGATGGCAGGGATAAAGGATGAAAGCTTTCTGTATGTCCTGATCGGGCCTGATGTGGAGAAGGTTTCCGATGCCATCGCCGGGGTTCCCGAACAATACGGAAAGGCTGAGATCGCGCTTATCAATTCTGATATACAGGTCGTCATCGGAGGACCGGAAGCGGCTCTTGATAAGGCTGTGGAGATCCTCGGAAAGATGTGCGCCTTCAAGGTGGTCAGGGCCAGGGTGGATCACGCTTTCCATACAAGCTGTATGAATGAGATTCAGGGGGAATATGACAGGCTCCTCGACACCCTTTCAATTCGTGACCCTGAGTGTGATATTATACTTAACTGCAGCGGGACCTTTGG
Organism: Lachnospiraceae bacterium; assembly: GCA_003484785.1. Lineage (GTDB taxonomy): Bacteria > Bacillota > Clostridia > Lachnospirales > Lachnospiraceae > UBA2868. The sequence continues at coordinate 401 of DNAD01000301.1, read as the reverse complement.
GAAAACCTCGTTGGATATAAAGAAGGATCTGAGCCTCCAGCCCTTCAACACGGTGCTGTGGCGTGACAGCCTTAAGCTTCTCTTTTCAATGGGGGATTTAAAGATAGCAGAGGTTGGGGCGGGCCGGTCGATGTCAGCTATTATTCGAAGCATGGGGTATAAGGACAGGGTATACGCGATGTCTGACCGGAAAGATCTTGAGGGGTATTTGTTATGAAGAAAACTGTTACAAAATCCATACTTAGGAACTGTTGAAAAATAACTTATACACCTTTGCTTGTCTTTTTGCCCGATAGTACTGACGAAAAATCGCCGGCGTAGCCCGCTACGCCTAAGATTTTTCATCAGCACTCTCGAACAAAAATCCTACGCAAATGTGCATGTTATTTTGCAACAGTTCC
>DNAD01000313.1 GCA_003484785.1 Lachnospiraceae bacterium | reverse complement strand
TCACCGCCAGCACCAGCGCCATGGAGGCGAAGCCGATGACCCAGGAGATGTTTTTCAGTTTGATGCCGTAGGCCCTGCCCAGCTCCAGGTTGCCGGCGCCCAGCTCGTTGCCGACCATGATGCCCGCCGCGCCGGCCACCCCGTTGCAGGCGCAGCAGATCAGATCCCTTACCACCGAAGCCACGGAATTTGCCGCCGCCGCGTCCGAGCTCATATGTCCTATGATCGCCGTATAGGAGGTAAAGCCCACTCCCCAGAGCATCCCGCCTCCCAGAAGTGGAAGGCACTGCTTGCCGAAATCGGCGGTAAGGCGCTTTTCCGAAGAAAACAGCTTACGTACATCAGGCTGTATATAGCCCTTTCGTGAAGAGACGATAATACAGAGCGCAAGCTCAATGACCCGTGAAAGCGTGGTTGCGATCGCTGCACCCCTGGCCTCCATGCGCGGCAGGAAGAGAAGGCCGAATATAAAGATTGAATTGAACACAATGTTCAGTATTACCGCTATGGAACTGATCCAGGCACTGGGGTTCACATGCTCCGTGACCTTCATGATAGTAAGATAGCACTGGGAAATACCGCTCATCAGATATGACCAGCCCGCTATCCGAAGATAGGTGCTGCCTATTCCGATAAGTACTGTATCTGCCGTAAAAGCTCCCATCAGGATACCGGGTGTCAGTTCGCAGGCGGCAAAGAAAAGGAATGATGAAAACCCCGAGAAGCGAAGCATCAGATTAAACAGCTTCTGTATTGTAAGACTGTCTCCCTTTCCCCAGTACTGGGCTCCGAGGATGGAGCCCGCGCCGGTGATGGCAAAAATAATCATATTCTGGACAAACTGGATCTGCGTTGCCAGCGATACGGCGGTCATCTGCTCCTGTTGTATCTGACCGAGCATCAGAGCATCGCAGGCCGCCACCAGGGCAAGCATCAGGCTCTGAAAAACGATGGGCGCCGATATCACCGCAAGCCGCCTGTAAAACAGCCTGTCAGAAACCGCTTTCCTGCCCGGGCGGATCACTGTCCTATTGTCATTCTCATCCTTTGAGCGCACTGTTGAGCTCCTCTACCAGCTTCTGTATATCCCCGTTTGATGCACCCCCGAAGCTCCTGATGGAGCGGATCGGCATATAACGGGTCATGGCATCGCTCATCTCCTCACTGATCGCCTCGGAGGCAGCATCAGTTTCCTCATCCTCTCCCGAACTAAAGTCATCAAGACATGGTATGATCTTATTCTCTACGATCCCGGAAAGCTCGGGATATCTGCGGAGCTCTCCGATGGTAGTGTTCTGTGTTACGGTAAACGAAAGCTTCTTTGTGGCTTCCAGCTCTATCTCTTCGCAGAGCGTGATGTTGGCCGAGGAATTGCCCACAAGTATCCTGTACTTCCCTCCGGGGGCAAACCAGTCCTTAAGCTGTGTGCTGTAGTAAGCAAAGGAACGGTAGTCAAGCTCCATCGCAACGGTCTTTGTCTCGCCCGGCTCAAGCTCAACCTTTGCAAAGCCCTTAAGCTCCTTAAGGGGCCTTACCTCTGTTTCCGTCTCGTCTGATACGTAAAGCTGCACCACCTCTTTTCCCGTTCTGTCGCCGGTATTGGTCACATCAACCTTTACGGTAACAGGATCGGTATCCTTCTTACCGCTTCTTTCTATCTTAAGATTGTCAAGCTTAAAGGTGGTATAGGACAGTCCGTGCCCGAAGGGGAAAAGCACATCCATCTTCTTTATGTCATAATACCGGTAGCCCACAAAGACGCCTTCATTGTAAAAGACCTTTCCGCCCTTTCCCGGGAAATTGATGTGGGAGGGATTGTGCTCGAGCCTTAGGGGAAAGCTTTCGGCCAGGTGCCCGCTGGGGTTTTCCTCACCGAACAATATCCTGCAGAGAGCAATGCCGACGGCCTCGCCCCCGAGATAGGCCTCCAGGACTCCCTTTACCTTATCTATCCAGGGCATCTCCACCGGAGATCCGTTATGGAGCACCACAACGACATTGGGATTTACCGAAGAAACCTCTGCTATAAGCTTATCCTGACAGGCCGGAAGCTTCATATGAGCCCTGTCATAGCCCTCGGATTCAAAGGAATCGGGAAGACCCGCAAAGATCACGACCTTATCGGCCTTCTTTGCGATATCCACGGCCTCGGCAAGCTTCTTTTCATCCTCCTCATCCTTATCTGCCGGAAAGCCCTCCGCATAAAGGATCTGTGTCTGTTCCCTCGCCGGACTGAGCACATCGCTTACCTTATAGCAGTTAATATGCGAGCTTCCGCCTCCCTGGAAACGGGGCTTTTTGGCAAAGCCGCCGATAAAGGCTATCTTCTCATCCTTAGAAAGCGGAAGTATCTTATCCTCGTTCTTTAGAAGCACCATGCACTGGGAAGCGATATTTGCTGCCTTTTCATGATCCGCGTTTCTGTCAAAGCTTCCTCCCTTTTTATTATCCACATACTCAAAAACAATATTCAGTATCCTCTCTACCGTCCGGTCAAGAACCTCCTCGGAAAGAGTTCCGTTCTTTACAGCCTCGACGATAAGAGCATCGTTGTCGCTTCCGGTGGCGGGCATCTCAAGGTC
>DNAD01000293.1 GCA_003484785.1 Lachnospiraceae bacterium | reverse complement strand
CGGTCCGGTTTGAAGAATCCCGGCACATATGATAAAATATTCTCAGTATTTGACTCATTTCTTGTAATTTTCAGGAGGCAGTCGGATAATGACCGGAAAATATATATGGATCCTTGTGCTTGCTGCAATGCTTTTTCTCTCCGGCTGTGCAGGATCATCGGACAGCGCGGACGATGACACGCTGCATCTTGCGATGAGTTCCGAGATCGTTACCATGGATGTCCATAAAACGACCAGTGACTACCTTGTCCCCATGAACGTATTTGATACCCTCTTTTCCGTGAAGAAGATGGAGGACGGCTCTTCTGAGATCGTGAACAATCTGGTTGAAAGCTATGAGGTTTCAAAGGATGGCCTCAGCTGGCACTTTACCCTGAAGGACGGGATCGTTTTTTCGGACGGAACGCCCCTGTCTGCCCGGGATGTGAAATTCACCTTCGAGCGTATTTTGTCGCTTCCGGAAAGTACCCAGACAGACTTTGCCATTCTGATCGAGGGTGCCCAGGATATGCTTGACGGCAAGGCTTCGTCGCTTCGCGGCATCACTGCAGAGGATGACCTCAATTTCACCATCAGGCTTACTGCCCCGTTTTCAGGCTTTGCTGCCCTGCTGTCCACGCCCTCTACGGTCATCCTTTCAGAAAAGCTCGTTACTGAGGCGAAGGATGACTTTGGAGTGCTTCCGGAGAAGACGATAGGGACCGGGCCCTATATCATAAAGGAGTGGACCAGAGGCAGCGGTCTGACCTTTGAATATAATCCCCGCTACCGGGGGCCCGAGCCCTCCGCAAAGAGGGTCGAGGTGAAGATCATGGAGCCCCTGGTCATGAATCTGGCGTTTCAGAAGGGTGATCTGGATATACTTGACTGTCTCCTGCTCGACTCTGCCATTGTAGAAGCCATATATAAAACAGACGCATACAGGGATCATATTGTTTCAACAGACAGACTGGGGCAGAATTTTCTGATGCTGAATGAGGCTGTCCCTCCTCTGGATAATACTCAGGTGAGAAAGGCGATCTGCCACGCCATTGATCGAAGATCCATCCTTAATTCCATTTATAACGGCGACGGAAAGCTTGAAGACGGCATTTTTACGACAGGCAGCATCGGCTTCAGCGAAAATAATCAGGGATGGCTGAAATATGATCCTGAACTTTCCCGAAAGCTCCTTGCAGACGCCGGTTACGGCAATGGATTTGATCTGGATCTCTATCTCGACTCCACATCCACCGATTCCGTGAAGAACACTCTCCAGATAATAGCCGAGAACTTACTCGATGTGGGAATACGCACCCATATCCGCTCAATTGACCACGCAAGCTACCTGGATATCCGGGGCAGCGGGAAAATGTCCGCTTTCTGGTCGGTGTGGCTTCTTGATTACAACGATCCGGATAATATAATCTATACCTTCTTCGGAAGCAGGAATAATACTAAAGTCCGCTCCAACAACTACTACAATGAATCCGTGATCGACAGAGTTGCCGCCGCAAAGACCATTGTTGATCAGGCAGAAAGGCTTAAGGAATACGAAGCTCTTGAAAAGCAGATCATAGAGGAGGATGCGGCCTGCGTACCGATGTTTTCGCTCGAGCATCTCTTTGTCGTAAGCGACCGCGTGGAAAGCTTCACCCCGCATTGGGCCGGATGGAGCGATTTTTACCTTGATCAGATAACGCTGAAGTGAAGGGGGATCTGCATTTGTGAAAGGATTGGCAAAAAGGCTCTTTGGTGTGATCATTGTCATGCTTGGTGTGACAGTGCTGATATTTGTTATGCTTCGTATCATTCCCGGAGATCCTGCTTCCGTATTATTGAATGAGCATGTCAGTCAGGAAAATATCGACCGGCTGACAGAATCCATGGGACTTGACAAGAGCCTCCCTCAGCAGTTTATCGGCTATCTTGGCGGTGTCCTTAAGGGTGACTTCGGCAACAGCTATTATATGCAGCAGCCGGTATTGTCCCTTATCCTTGAGGCATTCCCCTATACTCTCAGGTTAACGCTTCTGGCCATCGTGTTCGCCTGGACGATGGGGATCGTTTCAGGGGTTGTTTCCGCGATTTATAACGAGCAGCTCCCCGACTACCTGTTCAGGGGCGCCTCACTTTTGGGCATATCCGTTCCCGTATTCATGGTGGCGCTTTTCCTCCAGTATATATTCTATTACCGCCTTTCGCTTCTGCCCCTTGTATATGACGGGAGTTTTTCATCACTTATCCTGCCCGCCATTGCCCTGGGCTGGAACAGCGCGGGAAGCATCGCCAGGCTGATGCGCTCAAGCCTTATGGAGCAGATGGATGCCCCGTACGTGGAAAGCGCAATGGCAAAGGGGCTCACCCGGAAAAAAGCCGTTATCCACCACGCCTTTAAGAACGCGATCCTTCCCGTGATAACAATGATGGCTCTGCAGCTGGCCGAGCTGCTCTCAGGCGCTGTTATCACAGAGAGCGTGTTCAGCATACCGGGGCTCGGAAAGCTGGCTCTTACCTCCTTACAGTCGAGGGATATGCCCCTTCTTCAGGGCACGGTCCTGTTCACCGCCTTCCTTATCGCCATCGGCAGCATCCTGGCAGATCTTATAAATACTCTTCTCAATCCGAGGTTAAGATTAAAATGAATAAACTTCTCCTAAAGAACAAAACCGCCCTGATATCGGCAACGATCATTCTTGTGATCGTCATACTGTCCATTCTGGCGCCCTTCCTGTCAAGCTATGATGAAACGAGCCAGGATCTTATGCACCGGCTCATGGCACCCGGAAACGGACATATCTTCGGAACCGATGAGCTTGGAAGGGATGTATTTACGAGAGTTTTTTACGGAGCGCGCGTTTCTCTGCTGATAGCTCTTCTGCCCACCGCCCTGGCATTGCTTGCGGGAACGGCCGCCGGCGTATCCGCGGCCATTTACAAGGGAGCGGCAGACTTTATCATAATGCGTTTCTCGGATGTTATGCTGTCGATCCCGGGCATGCTGCTTTCGATGGTGGTATTGTATACCTTCGGAGGCTCCCTTTCCTCTGTTGTGACAGCGTTAGTGCTCATCGAATGGGGAGGGATCGCAAGGGTTGTCAGGACCGCCACACTGGAGATCTGTGAAAAGGAATATATCGAGGCCGCCGTTTCAACAGGCGCGGGACAGCTTTATATCATATTCAGCCATATCATCCCGAATCTGATCCCCACGCTTATCGTGCTCTTTACCCTGAACATACCCTCTTCGATCCTTGCGGAAAGCACCCTCAGCTTCCTTGGGATAGGTGTGCAGCCTCCGCAGGTGTCTCTCGGGCTCATGACTGGTGCTTCCCGCCAGTATCTGTTCCTGATGCCCTGGCTGGCGCTGGCACCCTCCGGTATAATAATGCTTCTGGTGCTCTCCTTTAATTTTCTCGGAGATGCGTTCGCGGATATTCTGGATCCGAGGAGGCAGCACTATGAGTGATATCTTACTTAAGATCAGAGATCTCAATGTCTCGATAAAGAGAGGAAAAAGGGATATACCCATCCTGAAGGGAGTGAATATTGACATTCCCAGAGGCAGGATAACAGGCCTTGTGGGAGAATCAGGCTCCGGCAAGAGCATGAGTGCAAAATCGGTCATGGGGCTTTTGCCCTCCAATGCCCATGTAAGCGGAAGCATACTCTGGAACGATCAGGACGGCACTGAGACAGAGCTTACCGGATTAAATGAGAAACAGCTGCGCCGTATGTGCGGTTCCAGGATCGGGATGATATTCCAGGAACCCATGACCTCACTTAATCCCACGATGCGCATAGGGGATCAGGTGGCGGAGGTTCTGCTTATACATAAGCTTGTAAAGGATCGGAAAGAGGCCGAAAAAAAAGTGATCCGTCTCCTTGATGAGGTTGGGATATCTGATCCCGAACACCGTTACCGCTCCTATCCTCATGAGCTTTCAGGAGGCATGAGGCAGAGGGTCATGATCGCCATGGCCATGATCAGCGATCCTGAACTTCTGATCGCGGATGAGCCCACTACGGCGTTAGATGTAACAACTCAGGCCCAGATCCTTAAGCTGATCAGTCAGATGTGCAAAAGCCGTGAAATGAGCGCCCTGGTGATCACCCATAATATGGGGGTCGTGTCCTCGCTTTGCGAGTATGTGTATGTTATGTATATGGGAAGGATAATGGAAAGGGCCGGGACAGAGAGGCTCTTTAAGGCCCCTCTTCATCCCTATACAAGAGGACTGCTCTCTTCCATTCCCGGGATCGGCTCAAACCCCGAGTATCTGACGACGATCCCCGGAAACATCCCTGAATTCGGTAAGGAGACCGTCGGCTGCGAATTCTGCTTAAGATGCAGTGATGATGAACGCAGATGCTTTTTTGAACGTCCTTCGGAAACCGAGGTTTTGGAAGGTCATTTTGTAAGCTGCTTTAATGCGGCAAAAAAGGAGCAGACAGGCAATGAATGATAATGTACTTATTTCCGCCCGAAACCTTACAAAAAGCTACCCTGTCGGCAGGAAAAAGACCCATATCGCGGTCAATAACGTAAGCCTGACCATGCTCCGGGGAGAAACGCTTTCTCTCGTCGGGGAATCGGGCTGCGGCAAGAGCACGCTGGCAAGGCTCTTTATGCGTCTCATCGTGCCGGATCAGGGCGAGATAAGCTTTGACGGGACAGATATCCTAAAGCTTTCGCAAAAGACCTTCAGGCCATACCGCAAAAGGATTCAGATGGTGTTCCAGGATCCGGCCTCCTCTCTTGATCCCAGAAAGAGGGTTAGGGACATAATCGCAGAGCCTCTCAGGATCTGGCATCTGTGTAAGGACAGCCGGGAGATCAGAAGCCGCGTCCTGGAGCTTCTTGAGATGGTGGAGCTTAAGGAGAGCGCCGCGGACAAGTACCCCCATGAATTCTCCGGCGGCCAGAAGCAGCGTATCGGGATAGCAAGGGCAATGGCGACACAGCCCGACCTCCTGATCTGTGATGAGTCCGTGTCCGCGCTGGATGTCTCCGTGCAGGCACAGATCCTGAATCTCCTGAAGCGGCTGAAAAAGGAGCTGGGACTCTCATGTCTCTTCATCAGTCACGACCTCTCCGTTGTCAATTTCATCTCCGACAGGGTCTGTGTCATGAAGGCAGGGGAGATCTGTGAGATCGGCGACGCAGACAGCATCTATTCCCGCCCCTCGCACGAATATACCAGATACCTTATCTCTTCCATACCGGTGATAAAGTAAAGATGCTGGCTTAATAACTCAGGTGATCGCTTAATATCT
>DNAD01000070.1:1988-3696 GCA_003484785.1 Lachnospiraceae bacterium | reverse complement strand
TAAGCACGAACTCCGGGATCTCCTTATCCGGGTCAAAGATATAGGAGTTGGAATAATACCCTCCGTAAGAGTTGGTATTCGGGCTGTCCGTATAGTAGGCATCAATGCTGTAGCCGGTGTTTTCCTCGTTCTCTCCTTCATGCAGGGCAGCGTTCAGATAGTAGTATTCCTCGAATACCGCCCTGTCCATTATCTGTTTTATCTCACCGGCATCGTCGAAGGCAGCGTTTTGATCCTCATTCTCGGTGTAATGGTAGACATCGATATGACCGATATTTCCGCTGTCATATACCATATCCGGATCCACTCCCAGTTCCTTCAGTATCCCGATGGTTTTTGTCATAGAGGGATAGATATACATATAGAACTGGTTATCCATAAACCTTCCCTCCGCATCGTAAACCCTGCTGATGAGCTGTCCCAGAGGATATTCATCCTTAAGCGTCTCCCAGTCTGTGGCATAGAGCTCTTCCCTGTACGCTTCAAGCAGCCTTTCTCTTTCCGGATCCACCGTCCTTTCCCGGGTGGATACATTGTTATAGCACAGCTCCCCGATCTCATCGTTGTCCCTTAACAGCTCGGGATAGACCGCTTCCTTGTATTCCTTTGCGGCATAGAGCTTCGCAAAGGCTTCCAGTATCTCGTCATCCTTATAGTTGATGGGGTAGCTTCTGTATACATCCCTTCCGTTTGCAAGACGGTAATGGACATAGGAATAAAAATACTTTCCGCCCTCCCCGCTCTCCTCAGCTTCAGTGTCGGACTGACCCCCGAATATCCGCTTAAGCCTGTTGTTTCTCATCCACTCGGCACCCTGCTTTGCGATCACATTAAGCGTCTCTATATCACCGCCCTTAAGCTCCATCTTCTCAAGCCTGTAATCCGCAGGGCTTATCCAACCGTAGTCGGCATTGAAGCTTCCGGGCTCGATCACGGCGGTATTGTACTCAAGCCTGGAGTGGATCCCTTCCGAGGCAAACCCGGCAGAGCTTACTTTTTCCGGCTCCGGTATACAGGTATCATATCCGAAGAGATCAAAGATAAAGATACAGGACACCGCCGCTGCCAGAACTGCCGCCACAGCAAGGGAGCCCAGCCCTTTAATACAGGCCTTGAAGTCAAACTCGTAAATGATCTGTGTCACGGCATGGGCTATCAAAAGGCCTGCCGCCAGCCCGAAGATATACCAGCCGGCCTTTGTGGAGCTTATCTCGAAAAACAGGAGAGCTGCCAGCAGAGCCGCGGGGAGCGTTATAAATACCTTGATAAAGGGCTTTGTCTTCTTAAAGGCCATGGCCCTTCCTGCTGCCTCAGAGGGCCTTATTGCTACGAGCTTTACGCAGATCAGATACAGTACCACGGATACCGGAAGATAGATCATCGTAAACTTAAGGATCCCCTCCGCAAAGCCGACACCCCCTTCACCGTAGATCAGCTTCGAGGTTTCCTCCACTAAAAAGATCAGGGCGGACACCGGAGAGGTATATGCCAGCGTTTCCGTAGGAGACATATATGAATAGCCCGCATACCAGGAGACAAAGAAGGTTTCCTTAAACCAGTACAGCGCGGCGTAATATAAGCTTCCAAACAGCGTAAGCACTCCCGCCCCCATTATCGCCACCACGGTATTTCCGGTCAGCACGGCAGCCAGCACCACAATGCTGTAGATAGCGGTATAGAACACGATCACTATCAGTACCGAGGCCGC
>DNAD01000070.1:0-1885 GCA_003484785.1 Lachnospiraceae bacterium | reverse complement strand
ACGGTGAGCCAGTACATTAAAATATAAGGAACGGCAAAGATAAGGATCCCGTTAAAATAGCAGGCGTTAAACAGCTTTGTTCTCCTTACGGGAAGGGCTCCGTAGACATCAAGCTGCATGCGGCTGTGCAGATACATCATCCCCTGGATACCGTTTATCAGGGCAAGGCCGCAGATAAGCAGCATTAAGGGAACATTTCCAAGGCTCATTATCTGGCAGAAATATGAGATCCTTATTTCCTCCGCTGTTGTCGCCCAGCCTCCCGTCATTCCTTCCATCCATATGTTGCTCATCAGAGCGGCATATACAGGCATGGCAAAAATGCATCCCAGCGCCGAAAGCGCGATGGTCCACAGCCTCCTTTTTAGGTTTTCCTTCATTAAGGTCCCAAGGGACACATGTTCAGAAAATGAGCTTTTTGATGTCATAACCCTCTACCCCCGTTTCACTGATAAATATCTCTTCAAGAGAAAGAGGCAGAACCTCCATGAATACCGGTTCGCACTCCTTTATTATGTCCGTTATCTGCTCCCTGTTTCCCTTAACCGTAATGGTTATAAGAGACCCTCTGTTCTCCTCGGAGAGGATATTGAGCCTTTCCCTTATGGGCGCCTCCTCTTCCGTCTTCCCGGGCACATACTGGATCTTATGGATATCGCTCTTCATGCTGTCGATATCCTCCGACAGAAGCATTCCCCCCTGATGCAGCAGACCCACCGAATCGCAGATATCCTCAAGCTCCCTTAAATTGTGGGAGGCGATCACCGGGGTAAAGCCCCTCTCGGCTATGTCATCGGCAAACAGGCTCTTTACTCCCTGCCTCATGACCGGATCCAGCCCGTCAAAGGTCTCGTCGCAGTACATATACTTAGTCATGGAGGACAGTCCCAGGATGATGGCAAGCTGCTTCTTCATTCCCTTTGAGAAGGTGTTGATCTTGCGTTTCCTGTTAAGCTCAAAGCTGTCCATAAGCTTTTCATATCTCTGCATGCTGTATGCGGGATAGATCCTTGAATAAAAAAGAGCCATCTCGTCGGGAGTGCTGTTTGAAAAGAAGTAGAGCTCATCCGGAATGTAGAAGAATTTCTGCTTTACAGGGGGATTTTCAAAAACCTCCTCCCCGTCTACGGTAAGGCTTCCCACGTCCTGTTTAAGGACACCTGCGGCCATCCTGAGGAAGGTACTCTTTCCCGCCCCGTTTGTTCCTATAAGACCGAAGACCTTCCCCTCCTCGATCTTTAAGGATACATTGTCTACCGCTTTTATGTCATCAAAGTTCTTCGTAATGCCTGCTGCTTCGATCATAAGATCTTATCCTCCTCTCATCGCCTTTCCCGGCGGTAATGCCTTATTTATAAAGCCTGCGGCAGACTGCTGCCGCTTTGGCTTGTGGTTTATCCCTCTCTGTCACCCCGAGTCGTTTATTGCCCCGATCATCTCTTTCCTTGTGACTCCCAGAGCCTCTCCTCTTTCTACCAGCTCCTTAAGCTCTCCGAAGAACTCCTTCCTTTTTTGAGGAAGGATATCCGATGCGTCGGTGGCAAAGCTTCCCCTGCCCGATACCGAGTAGATGAGGCCCTTCTGTTCGAGGGCCGCGTATGCCTTCTGCACCGTATTGGGATTTATGGAAAGCTCCACGGCCAGCGCCCGCACCGACGGAAGCGCTTCATTCGGCGCTATGACCCCGCGGATGATAAGCTCCTCCAGCCTGTCGCTCACCTGTTCATATAAAGGTCTTTTGTCCCTGAAATCGATATTGATCAACATTCCTTCTCCGTTTCCTCAAACTGCCCGGTTTGCCTTCGGTTAATACGGCGGTCCGGTGATTCAGTGATCCGCCGATACGCCGATACGCCGATGCGCCAATACGCCAATACGCCAATAC
>DNAD01000134.1 GCA_003484785.1 Lachnospiraceae bacterium | reverse complement strand
CGGATCGGCACGAACAGGTTCGTGCCGAAGCGCACGATTCCTACGGGATCGGCGCAGAAATGGTCGGAAAGACAAGTCAGAATGTAAATTTTATTTTGCAACAGTTCCTAAGGGCCGTAAATAGCCGCATAGATTTTATCCGGATGTCAGATAAAAACGTAAAAACAGCGTTTTTAGATGAGTAACACCGGAGTAATTATATAAATAAGGAGAACATCCGTGGGAAACGATAATAATCAAAGCGGGCAGCAGAAGGCTCAGGCTCAGGATTTAAACCAGATACTGAAGAACAAGAGAGAAAAGCTGGCAAAGCTTCAGGAAGAAGGAAAAGATCCATTCCGGATAATGAAGTACGACCAGACACATCATAGTAAGGATATCAAGGATAACTTTGACGAGCTGGAGGGCAAAACGGTTTCGATAGCCGGAAGAATGATGCTCAAGCGCGTAATGGGCAAGGCATCCTTCTGTAATGTATCCGATCTGAAGGGTAATATCCAGGTATATGTGGCCAGAGATGCGGTAGGAGAAGAAACATACGCAGACTTTAAAAAGTTTGATGTGGGCGATATCATCGGCGTAAAGGGCGAGGTGTTCAAGACCCAGAAGGGTGAGATGAGCGTTCATGCAGCCGAGGTGACCCTGCTGTCAAAGAGCCTGCAGGTTCTTCCGGAAAAATTTCACGGGCTTACCAATACAGATATACGTTACCGCCAGAGATATGTTGACCTTATCATGAACGAGGACGTAAAGGATACCTTTATCAAACGCTCGATGATAATAAGCTCCATAAGAAACTACCTGAATTCCAGAGGCTTTTTAGAGGTGGAGACTCCGATGCTGGTTTCAAATGCCGGCGGTGCAGCGGCGCGCCCGTTCGAGACACATTTTAACGCCCTTGATGAGGACTTAAAGCTTCGTATCTCGCTTGAGCTTTACCTGAAGAGACTGATAGTGGGCGGGCTTGAGAAGGTATATGAGATAGGACGTGTTTTCAGGAACGAGGGTCTGGATACCAGGCATAATCCCGAGTTTACACTGATGGAGCTCTATCAGGCCTATACGGATTATGAGGGAATGATGGATCTGACGGAAGACCTCTACCGCCATGTGGCCAAAGAGGTGCTGGGAACCACAACAATTGTATACAATGGTGTGGAGATGGATCTTTCAAAGCCATTCGAGCGGATCACGATGGTTGATGCCGTAAAGAAATATGCGGGCGTTGACTTTGACGAGGTAAAAACTCTTGAAGAAGCCCGGGCGCTTGCAAAAGAGCATCATGTAGAATATGAAGAATGGCATAAAAAAGGAGACATCCTTAACCTGTTCTTCGAGGAATTCGTGGAGGAGCATCTTATCCAGCCGACCTTCCTCATGGATCATCCCGTGGAGATCTCTCCTCTTACAAAGAGAAAACCCTCAAATCCCGATTACGTAGAGCGCTTCGAGTTCTTCATGAACGGATGGGAAATGGCAAACGCCTATTCCGAGCTAAACGATCCCATAGACCAGAGAGAGCGCTTCAAAGCTCAGGAAGAGCTGCTTCGCCAGGGCAACGAGGAAGCCAACACCACCGACGAGGACTTCATGAACGCCCTGGAGATCGGAATGCCCCCCACAGGCGGCATAGGCTACGGCATCGACCGCATGGTAATGCTGCTGACCAACAGCGCGGCTATACGGGATGTTTTGTTGTTCCCGACTTTGAAAAGTGTTGACAAGTAAAACCCAGTGTTTAGGCGGGTTTCAGGGCATGACCAGAACGAAATGACAACAAATTGACAACAATTTTTCGGATAATCACGAAGAATGTCAAAGGATTACAAGTTGTAGGATAAAATCAGCATAAAGTATCAGGATCCTATGGGACTGCTTTCTTGAAAGAGATTTCGAGAAGGTAGTCCCTTTTTGCGCTACAGGATTTGCACATTAATCTATCTTAAATTGGAGGAAAAGCACATGGAAGATCAGTATTACGACATCGAAAGAAGGACGGCAATCAAAGAGGAAGCAAGGATGTTTCGCAGGAAGTTTATCACCTATGAGCAGGCTGAGATCATATACAGTATTTCCCACAGGAAGCTGAGAGATATTGCTGAAGCCGCGGGAGCTGTTTACAGGATCAATGAGGTCAGTGTTCTGATCAATAAGGAGATTTTTGATGAGTATCTGGAACAGTTCAGACAGCCGGCAAGGACTGACGTGAAAATCTGAAAGGTGGTGTGATACATGGCAGGACAAGCCTGGAAATACTCAGGAGAACTTGATGAAAGAGACCTGGCTTTTTTAGAGCATGAGTTCATCACGATTCCCATGGGAATTGAGTATTACGGATTCAGTGAGAGGCCGCTTATAAGGATGGCAAAAGATGCGGGAGCATTTTACAAGATAGGAAAAATGACACGTATCAATCGAAACATCTTTGATGCTTATTTAAGGGCTCAGAGAAGGATCCCGAGAATAGGAAGCAAATTATGTGCAAAATCATAAATAAGGGTTCTTACAAAGGAGGTTCTCAATGGTTAATAAAGTAAAGGAAAAGATGAAGCTTACAAGTATTGATGAATTGCCTGGCGCATCGGAAGCAAGTGGAAAAGGAACGGAGGAAATTGATATTGATCTGATCAAGCCTTTCAATAACCATCCCTTCAAAGTACTGGATGATGAGAAGATGGACGAACTTGTTGATAGTGTCATTAAGCAGGGGATTATTTCCCCTGTGCTAATAAGGCCTAAGGGAAACGGCATTTATGAAATGATTTCCGGTCATAGAAGAATGCATGCTGC
>DNAD01000205.1 GCA_003484785.1 Lachnospiraceae bacterium | reverse complement strand
AGTAATTTATGAACAGATCCTAAGGTAAAGGGGGTTCGGATTATGGCAGGGATGCAGATAAGACCGGTTTCGGATCTTTCTTCAGCGCCTGTTGTGCCACAGGTCAGGAGCGTGGTACAGCCTTCGGTGGAAGGAACTGAAGGGCACGTAAAGGCTGCGGAGAAAAAGGAACAGGAGAAGGAGCTTGAAAACGTAGTATCGAAGTCAAAGGACGGGGATACGGTTCAGGTAAGCGAAAGCAGCGCCGAAAAGCTTTCCGAGGAAGCTTTCGGCAGAATGGATATAATAGGACGCAGTGACGGGGCGGATAAATCTGATACGGATGATACTGAAACGGGTAATGCTGCGGGTGATAAGTCCGTGGCAGATCCGGGTGCGGCAAGTGCCGTCGCCATGGAGGAAGAGGGCAGAAATGCGGATGAAAAGGTTATTCCCAATATAACCGCTTCTGCTGTGGCGCCTGCGGACAAGCCGGAGGTAAACAAGCCTGATGAAGACGATGAGAAGAATGAGGAGACCGTAAAGGCCATAGAGGAAGAGGGAGAAAAGCCCAAGGTCACCTCCTTTGCCGGCTATACCGAGGATCAGCTGAGGCAGATGTATCAGAAGGGCGAGATTTCCAGACAGGATTATGAAAAGCAGGTTAAGCTCAAGGAGCAGCTTAAGGAAGAGGCCTCCGGCGACAGCGGCGAGGTAAACAAGATGATGAAGGGTGTCCTTGGCCTTTCGAATGAGGGTGAAAAGGACGAAACCGAGCTTAAGGCGCTTTTCTCAGAGGATTCCTCCGACAAGATCCCGACAGCTGAAAGAATAGCCTTTATGGATGCGGTAGAAAAGAATGTGCTCGGACTGAACTAAAATGGAACGAGGGGGACGGTTCCTCGTTCCAATCACAGACTGTTTGTTTTTGTGAATCATATGATGATGTCGGGGTCAAAAGCACTTCGCACCTTTTGACCCCAACAACATCATCATATGGAACCGTCCCTTTGTTCCACATTAATATTTCCTGCTCAGTATAAGATATGACACATAGAAGATCACAAGCTCTGCGCACATACAGTAGCTGAGTATCCGTCCGATCTCTTCCTTTCCGGCTATGTACAGTATAAGGCTTATGAGTGCGGCTCCGATCACGAACAGATAACCGGTATAGGACCAGGCCTTCAGCCGGATGTAGGAATTTCTTTCATCGCCGGATTCGATATCAATCTTCTTTTTATATTCCGCGTCCTTACGGTATCTAAGATTACGGGCTATCTGCAGGGCTTCGATGATCACCAGGGTCACTCCCAGGGTGTCCCAGTAGCCGGAAGGCAGCTTTCCCGAAAAGGCCAGCCCCCAGACCACGATGCCGATAAGCATGAGACAGATGTTAATTGTAAGCTTTTTGTTGTCATAATAATCCTTCATGATCCTTCCTCCTTTATAAAGGGGCTTTGCCCCTGAAATATCTGACCTGCATTCCGCAGAGTCGATGGATGTTCTGTAAAGCATTTTTCGGATGAGCCGTTACTCATCAAAGATAAAAACCTCTTCAATGCTCATATCAAACAGCTTTGCGATGGCGTGTGCCAGTCCCAGCGACGGATTATACTTTCCGTTTTCAAGGGATATGATGGTCTGGCGGGATACCCCGAGGCTGTCTCCCAGGCTCTGCTGGGTAAAACCGTGTTCTTTTCTTAGTTCTCCTATCCTGTTTTTCATAGCTTTTCTCTCTTAATCGGTATTCTCCGCACAACCGCTGCAATTTACTGAAAAAGCGGGCCCACACACTATTCTTCAGATGCAGTACGGGTTGGCCGAGATGCGGGTATCAGTTGCCTGTAACGTTAAGTTCACTTTACGTAAAGTTTGCTTTACATCTATAGGATATACCCGTCTTTTACAAATGTCAAGTATGCTTTACATTTTATTGGCCCACGGGGATGAAGTCATTGGGTCATTTTGGACAAAATGTATAAAATGGTCCATTGACTCCGTCCCGGGGGTCATTATGGGTTACTATACAGGAAAATAATCTGATTTTATTTGAGCCGGTATTGTGTTATACTAATCGGAGTGCGCAGAATGACAGGCTCCGGTTTTTTGCGATCCTTACGGTAAACGCCCAAAATATGTGCGTTTACTGCAAAGTGATGCAAACGGTGCCCGGGAATGCATTACGCTTTACATGGCAAAAACCAAAATCGTTGATTATGATCAAAAAGGAGCAGGAGGAATAAAAGGTGAAGAAGATCAGTGCATTGAAAGTATGTGCGGCAGTACTGGCAGCGGTTACGATGCTTTCTGCTGTCGATGTCAAGGCGGATCCCGCAGAGGATGCCCGCATTCAGAAGGAGCTGAGCGGGGCACAGCTCACAGCGGAAAGAAATTACCGGGCAGCTAAGTATGCAGCCTGTGTGGAGGAAAGCAGGATAGCGGCTCAGTATCTCGGAAGCCTCGAAACCCTTGCGGGGGCAAACCCCTTATATGCAGGATACATAGAAGGGGCCAGACAGCGTCTTGCGGCCGCAAAGGAAGCGGAAAAAACGGCTAAAGCGGCTCTGGATACGGCGCTTGCCATTACCGAGCCCGGGAAAGAGTCTTCCGATATTACGGACGGCAAAAAAAAGAAGATAGGCGTGATCGACAAAAACGGGATTCTGACGGAAAGCTTTAATGTGGAAGCCACGGGAAAACCCTCAGATCCCTCGGCAGCCATTGAGATCACCGATTTCCCCAAATCCTATCTGAATTATGAGGGTTATTCCATTGTCGCAAGATATTATAGACGTGAGTCCCTGAAGGAAGTTACCGAGGTATCAAATACTGCCGGAAAGCTCACCGGAAACATCGAGATCACAGGAGAGATGCCCACAGGGGGATATGCGGATCAGGTTGCGGTAGAGATCTCTGTTGAAAAAGATCATTCCCTCATTTTCCTGTGGGATGAGAGCGGAGACCTCAGAGTTACGGATAAAGACTGATTGCAGAATAAAAGGAGGATGATCAGATGAAAAAAAGAGTTTTGATAATGGCAGCGTGCGGTCTGCTTACGGCTTCCATGGCCCTTACCACTCTGAGTCCTGTTCCTGTTTATGCGGATGACTGGGATGAGTGGGATGACTGGGATGACTGGGATGATGTCTGGTATGATGTGGATGACGATGATTTTGAAACAATAATCATCGAAGACTGGCTGAGAGAGGAAGCAAGACGCGACAGGGAAAGAGAGAGAAGGCGCGAAGAAAACCGCAGGCGTGAGGAAGAGGAAAGAAGGAGACGCGAGGAGGAAGAAAGAAGAAGGCGCGAGGAAGAGGAAAATAACAAGAGGCGCGTGACCGGTATCCGTGTCAGTACCAATTCCGTAACTCTGACCGTAGGCGCTTCAACTCAGGTCGGTGTTCAGGTACAGCCTGAGAACGCCAATAACAGAGGCGTTACCATGACCTCCAGCAATCCTTCCGTTGCGACGGTGGATATGTATGCAAATATAAAGGCGAACAGTCCGGGAACCGCGGTCATCACTGCCCGTACCAATGAAAACGGTTATACCGCGGACATTTACGTAACGGTTACCGGATCGGCAGCGGCAGCGCCTGCGCCTGCGCCGGTAAAGGCAACTTCGGTCCGTGACAGCGCGTTCTGCGCACAGGCGGCTGCACAGATCATCGGGGCTGCCCCGGGAGCGATCGTAAACCTGCCTGCCATGAACCCCATGAGCTTTGATGCGAATGTTGCGAATGCCATGAAATCCCGTCCGGACGTTACGGTTTCCACGGCCTTTCCTTATCAGGGCCATACCTATATAATGACTCTCGGCGCCGGCTACAATCTTTCCGCAAGGCTTGATAAAACCGGGTTTGCAGACTGGACATCACTGTTTGCCATAAGCGGCAGCGATCCTATGATAACGGTGGCTGCGGTCAATTAAGCCGAATGCCTGATAAATGGCAGAAAAAGGGTGATCTGGCGTGATCCGGTCCGTATTTCGGACCGGATCATTTCCTCTGTTCCGATTTGGGAGAATCACAGTGGGTATAAGAGAATTTATTTCGGAAAAAGAAAAGCATGGTTTTTTCAGCCGCCTTTCCCCTGAGGAAAAGATAGAGGCATTTCGCGATATCCTGAGAGAAAGCGCCTGTACCGTTTTTCTCGGAGGAGCCGGGGTTTCGACGGAAAGCGGTATACCGGATTTTCGCAGTAAGGACGGCCTTTATCATAAGACCGAGAAACGTTTTTTACGCTATAAGCCGGAATATCTGCTGAGTTATGAATGTCTGAGGAATGAACCCGCGGTTTTCTTTGACTATTACAGGAAAAACCTGGACGCAAGAAAAATTGAGGCCAATACTGCCCACAGGATCCTTGCCAAATGGGAAAGCGAGGGAAGGCTTAAGGGCGTGATCACTCAGAACATAGACGGGCTCCACCAGAAGGGCGGGAGCGTAAATGTACAGGAGATACACGGAACAACCCTGAGGAATCACTGCATGTCCTGCGGTGCCCTCTATGGCCCGGATTTTATTTTTGATAGCAGTGATATTATCCCTCACTGCCCGAAATGCGGTAAGACAGTGCGTCCGGATGTGGTTCTTTACGGTGAATTCCTGCCGGAGGAAGCATATCAGAATTCTATTTCCATGATAAGGGAGGCAGACTGCCTGATCATCGGAGGAACCTCTCTTGAGGTTGGCTCTGCCGCGGGACTGGCTCATTCATATCACGGAAAATATATGGTCATTATAAATAAAGGAAAAACAAAGCTTGAAGGTAAGGCTGATCTGGTATTTCATGACAGCATCGGCAGTATACTGAAACTTACGGATGAGGGGCTTTAGACAGATATGGCATCAGATTCCGTGGCGATAGTAATGGATGCGGTAAATAATTTCTCCGATGCCGCAAGCTCTCAACGCCTATCCCGAGATCAACGGCGTGTACGATATGGTCATGCACAATTACGGACCGGATTCCTATACGGGATCCGTGCATATCGAGGTTGATGATACCATATCCGCGGATCAGCTTGATGAGCTGCTCAGACAGGTGAGCGTTGATGTGTATAAAAAACATGACGTGATCCTTACCGACATCGGCGTCTATTCCACGAACACAAAGGATCCCGCAGCCGTGGAGGCCCGTGAGAGAGTTCGAAGGATCGTAATGTCGAACAAAAATGTCCTGCAGATGCACGGGTTTTATATCAATCGCGAAAAGAAGACCCTGAGGTTTGATGCTGTAATAAGTTTTGACGAGAAGGACAGACCGGCCCTCTTTGAAAAGATCCGGGAACAGATACAGGAAGAATTTCCTGACTATGAGCTGCAGATCGCCATGGATACGGACTTTCTTGAGGAATAAACTGTGCGTTAACTGTGCTCCAAAGGCTGAAATGTTACAACCCATACTGAAATTATGGTATAATGAATAAAGTGTTTGCTTACTATGTAAGTGATTTTTGA
>DNAD01000283.1 GCA_003484785.1 Lachnospiraceae bacterium | reverse complement strand
GCAAAGGCTGCTTTAGATGCTTCTAAGTAATAAGGCATATTTAAACAAAAATTATAATGGGGGGACCGGTCATTTTTGATCGGTTCTTCTTTTTTGGCTCGTTTACATAATCTGTCAGGAGGTTAACCAAAATGAAAAAGGGGTTTAAGGTGCTTTGCACCCTCTCGCTTGCCGCGGTAGCAGGTGTTTTGTCTTTGAGTGTCAATGCGGATGAGATCGATGCTCAGAAGGCTTACGTTGAGAACCAGGCAAAGCAGGGCGCAAAGGCTGATGTTAAATATGAGGGGCTGGATGCCCAGAAAAAGGCTCTGTTTGCCCAGCTCGATCAGTATGTTGACAGGGCTCATGCGGACAAGGCCGCTCAGGAGGCTTTGTTTGAGCAGCAGAGGATCAACAATATCACTGCCGATGCAAGAAATTATGCTTCTTATCTTCAGGCAAGGGTTTCGATCGTTGCCGAGAATACCCGCGTAAAGAAAGAGATCTTTGATAATTATACCAAGCTTTCGGCTTCCAATCCCCAGTTTGCCGCTCTGGTTCCCGCAGCGCTTGCTGATTATCAGAAGGCTCTTATGGATCAGTACAATGCCCAGGCTATCGCTGATTCCGCAAAGGCCTTTGCCAACGGTCCTCTCGTTGCCGGCTGTGCAAAGCAGGCTTTAAGCTGGTACAGCGGTCCTCAGGATGCGGGAAGGTTTGTTATGAACTCCATCGGGATCTCCACAGTATACTGATATGGGAAAGATCTTTGAAGGACTGAATAAGGAACAGGAGGAGGCGGTACGGCATATTTCCGGACCGCTTCTTATTCTTGCGGGAGCCGGTTCGGGAAAGACCCGTGTACTTACCTGCAGAACGGCCTACATGATCACGGAATGTTCAGTGGCTCCGTGGAATATACTTGCGATCACCTTTACAAACAAGGCCGCGTCCGAAATGCGGGAGCGCATTGACAGGATGGTGGGCTTCGGGTCTGAAAGCATCTGGGTATCAACCTTCCATTCCATGTGCGTCAGGATACTAAGGCGCTATATAGACAGGATAGGCTATGATAATAATTTCTCCATCTACGACGGAGATGATCAGAAAACCGTTATGAAGGAGGTCTGCAAGCAGCTTGAGATCGATACGAAATGGCTTCCCGAAAGAGCGATATTGTCCGCTGTTTCCCATTACAAGGATGAGCTGGTAAGCGTATCCGAAGCCGAAAAAGAGGCTATGACCGATTTTACCATGAGGGATATCGTAAGGGCCTATAAGGCTTATCAGGAGAGCCTTAAGAGGAACAATGCCCTTGATTTTGACGATCTGCTGGTAAGGACTGTGGAGCTCTTCAGAAGCTGTCCGGAGGTGCTTGAATCCTATCAGGAGAGATTTAAGTATATCATGGTGGATGAGTACCAGGATACGAATACGGCTCAGTTTGAGCTGGTAAGTCTTCTCGCCGGGAAATACAGGAATATCTGTGTGGTGGGAGACGATGATCAGTCAATATACAAGTTCCGGGGCGCCAATATAAGAAATATCCTTGATTTTGAAAAGGTCTATGACGATACGGCGGTCATAAAGCTCGAACAGAATTACCGATCCACCCAGACTATCCTTGATGCTGCAAATGCGGTTATAAAGAACAACACCGGCCGCAAGGAAAAGAACCTCTGGTCGGATCTGGGAAGCGGTGAGGGCATCGTTGTAAAATACTGTGAGAATGCCTATGACGAGGCAGAGTATGTGGTTGACAGCATTAAGAGCAGACATTTAAGGAAACGGCAGGATTACCGTGATCTGGCCGTCCTTTATCGTACCAATGCCCAGTCAAGGCTTCTGGAGGAAAAGTTTATCATAGCCGGGATCCCCTACAATATCGTGGGAGGGGTAAACTTTTACGCAAGGCGTGAGGTAAAGGATATCCTTGCCTATCTTAAGACCATCGACAACGGCAGGGATGATGTGGCGGTAAAAAGGATCATAAACGTGCCAAGGCGCGGGATAGGAGCCGTCACCATAAATAAGGTCCAGAAATACGCTCTGGATAACGGACTGACCTTCTTTGAAGCCCTGGAGCGAGCGGATGACATGGGACTCGGAAAGGCAGCCGTAAAGCTTCGCGGCTTTACGGATATGATAAGGAGGTTTGCCTCAAAGCAAAAGGAGCTCAGCCTTGAGGAGCTTATTAATCTTGTGCTGGATGAAACGGAATATATCGAAAAGCTGGATGCATCCGATGAGGATGACGCTGAGGCAAGGGTCGAGAATATAGAGGAGCTTATAAACAAGGCCGTTTCGTTTGATCAGGAGACAGAGGAGGGGGCGGAGTCTGACAGGCCGGTACTGTCAAGGTTCCTGGAAGAAGTAGCGCTGGTTGCCGATATAGACAGCCTTACGGATGAGGACGACAGGGTGCGGCTGATGACTTTGCACAGCGCCAAGGGCCTGGAATTTCCCTGCGTTTATATAGTTGGCATGGAGGAAGGGGTTTTTCCTTCATATTCGGCGATAAACTCCGATGATGAGTCGGAGGTTGAAGAGGAGAGGCGTCTGTGCTATGTCGGCATAACAAGAGCCAAAGAAGAGCTCATCCTTACCTGCGCAAGATCGAGAATGATGCGCGGGGAGATAATATACAACGAGCCTTCCAGGTTCCTTGATGAGATCCCTCAGGAACTGTTTGAAAAAAAGTCTGCGGTCAACAGGCCCAAAACGGCCGGCAGGGCACTCGGAACCTATGGCAGCGGGATAGCGAAAAGACCGGAAGGAAATACTATCAGGACAAAGCCCTACAGCTATACCTCCGCGGAACCGGTAAAGCCTGCGGCAAAAAGGCTTGACCTTCTTACTACGGGCAGGGAGCTTAAAAATGCCTCCTTTGAGCAGCCGGACTATTCACAGGGCGATAGGGTGAGCCACGTAAAGTTTGGTGAGGGGACAGTCCTGTCGGTGGAAAAAGGCGCCAGGGACTATGAGGTAGCCGTGGATTTTGACACCGTGGGAGTAAAGAAAATGTTCGCAGGGTTTGCAAGGCTTAAAAAGCTTTAAAAAAATATGGTAAAATCAGATGGGTTGTGCTAAACTATAAAAAGAAAGGGCAGGGTGGTGAGTATGGATAGGTTTAATCTGGACAAACTTGATGATATAGTAAAGACCATTAAGGCGCAGGAAGAGATAGGCAAGGCAAAGGCAAATGATGTCATAAGCGCCGTCAAGGTGGGAGAGCTTCTTCGCAAAAAGGATGAAATAGCCAAAGAGGAGCAGAAAAAGAACAAGGTGGGTATTATCATAGCTGTTGTCGTAGGCGTGATAGTAGTTGCTGCGATCGTGTACGGCCTGTACTGCTATTTCACTCCGGATTATCTGGATGATTTTGACGATGAGGTCGAAGACGAGGAGGATGGCTTTGATGATGACTTCTTTGAGGAAGAGGAGAAGTGATCCGGCATCGGTCAGTATGATACAGACAGGTTAAAGAGCTTCGTTTCGGAAGCTCTTTTTTTCTGCCGGGGATATCCGGGGCCGCAGACTTTCCGTGAGCCTGACAGGGGCAGGCTTTTTTGTTTATGCAAACAGGAGCATGCATACAAGATAGCACAACGGCTGGTGGAGCATATAGGCAAGAAGACTGTGCCTTCCCAGGAATTCAAGCGGGGGTATCCGCAATGAGGCAAACCTGATAAAACGCCGGTTTGACGATAGCAGCCTGTTTAAGGCGTAGCCGCATATATACAGAAAGATCCAGGGTATCAGCGGAAAATAGTCACTTGATACAAAACCGGGATGGGGAAAGCCCAGGGGAGTAAGGAGCCTGCTTCGGTATAACTGCCTCGGGAGAGGAATGAGCATGTGGTTATAGATGCCAAGGCCTCCGTTTGGAACAGAGAAGGTAAGGAGAAACAGGCAGAAGGAACAGATGAGCACGGAAACTGCCGGAAGCCTGTCAAGGAGCTTTGAAAGAGGGAGCATAATGATCATGGCACAGCCTAAAAAGGTAAGCACACCGTAGAGGATAGGAGTATCCGGCATGATAAGGAAGGTTACAAAGGTAACCGCCAGCCCGCAGATATTAACGATGACGCCGCGCCGTATGCAGTTCTTTCGCCCGTAATTCCATACAAAGCCGGACAGAAGGTTAAAGGACCAGCAGATATACTGCTCCCAGATAAATACGGGCGTAAGCCTTGGCCAGCCCCAGTTTCCCTTAAAGATCACAAAATAATCAAAGCAGAAATGGAAGGCTGTCATGACCAGGATGACGAACCCCCTGTATGCATCGAGAAGATATAGACGTTTTTTCCGAGTATCCATAAAATTGTATCATATGATGCCGCACGGCTGCGTGTCAAACTGTTACTATTCACAGCCTTT
>DNAD01000273.1 GCA_003484785.1 Lachnospiraceae bacterium | reverse complement strand
CACAATTTGCAAGCAAATTGGCGCAAGCTAAAGTTTGTTCCGAAGCGCACGATTCCTGCGGAATCGGCGTATGTGAAGTATAAGAAGCCGCATTCCCTGCAGAATCCGGCTTCCTGTAATCCAATCCTGTTTCCCGGTCATCGTCAGCAGCAGCTGACTTGAACCGTTAATCCACGGGCAGATGCGTCAATGCACCGAACAGTCTGCCGGATCAACAGCAGATCTCAGCCCGGAAAGCCTACATGGAGGCAGCCGCACTGCTTGCCTTAAACTCTCCGGCTTTCGCCGAAGCGCCCCCCTCTCCGGCTTCCGATATTTCATAAGCCATTTTGCAGGCCTCCAGATAGTCCTTTGTTATACGGCGCAGACGGTATGAAAAATGCTGCAGTATCATCTGAAGCTTCATAGGATTGATATCAAAGAGCTTCAGTATATCCTCTTCATAGAAAACTTCAACGAAGGTGTCATACTCGAGAGCAACAGCCGTAGCGCTTCTCGGCAGTTTTTCTATCATGCCCATCTCTCCGAAGAATTCATTGGGTAAGATCTCAGCGATCAAATGCTGTTCAGGTGTGCCATATCCCGAAAAGATCCCGACTTTTCCCGAATGAACGTCATACATACAGGTCCCTTTTTCACCTTCTTTGAAAATGAGGGTTCCTTTATCATAACTATCCGTCTGTAACGTATCGCCTTCTGAATGGCTGCCCTTCATTATCTCCCGTTTGTTTTCAGCGCTAAGTCCGTCAGCTTCTTCTTTGCGGATCCGGTAAATCCTGGCAAAATTCCTCAGCTTGTCCAGCAGGCTCTCCTTTTTATCCGAAGTCTGCGCCTCTTTAATCACTGCGCTTACTTCTTTATATTCCTCCGTGGTCTTACGTATCCGGCTGCTTAACTGCTTCATCATCTTCAGCACTTTATCCGGTGCTTCCTTAAAGTATCCGTCTACTTCATCACCGGTAACCTCTTCGGCTGTTACATCCGAAAGAGCAACGACAGTCGCGCTGCGGGGGTATAATTCGATCAGGCCCATTTCTCCGACATAATCTCCCGCGCCTAATTCTGACAGCTTTTCCTCATCCTCGGTTCCGTAACTTGAATAAACACCCACCTGACCATCAGTGATGCAAAAAAAACTGTCACCCATTTCCTTTTCACGGAAAATAATCTCTCCCTGCTTATAATGCCTTTCTGCCATTTTGACACCTCCTAATGTAAATGATTCGAGATTTGTTATAAATTGATCCGCTTGTCAAAACACAATTTCGTTTATTATACAGCAAAATTGGTTTTTAGCCAACATTACCCTTTCTTTTTATTGTTTTTTTCCGTATTCTCAATAAGCCACTCGGCATATCCCACCGGAATCGAGGTATACCGGAGAAGATATCCGTCCTTCTTTTCTTCTACGACCTTGCACAGAAGCTTTCCGCCGGCGTTTATCCGTATATTGTCGTAAACGGACAGAGGGGTCTGGGTATTCAGGACAGCCGTATCCGTCGACACTGCCATAATGCCTCCAAAGTAAGGGATCGCGGTCTCATGCTTATTCTCAAGCCGGTAAAAGGAGACCGGGATCGGTTCCGAAAGAGGCTCCGGCTCCCTGGTTTCATCTCTCCCCTTCAGGTTATAGGGCTCGCCTATGGCAGCGATCTGGTAAAGCTCCAGCTCTTCTTCAACTCCTTTAGGCCTTACCACCATCCTCCCTGATATCGTAAGCTCAGCGCTGACCAACTCCCTGGTGTTCGGAGATATAAAAACCTGACCGTCAACAGTATAGCTTTCTATTCGTCCGCAAAGATTGACCTGACTGCCGATCACATTAAATCTTGTTCTTTTCTCCGACCCGATATTTCCTACTATCGCTTCTCCGCTGTTTATGCCTATGCCCATCTGAAGATTCGGATATCCTCTTTCCTCATTCCAGGCATTCACCTGTGTCAGCCGCGACTGCATGGAAAGCGCCGCCGCCACCGCATGCTCGGCATGAGCGGGATCCTCTCCCAAGGCTCCGAAAACAGCCAGTATTCCGTCTCCTTCTATCTCTATGAGAGTACCGTTGTACTTTTCTATCGCATCGATCATTTCTTCCAGATAGTGGTTGAGCATAAGGATCATCGGTTCAGGCTCGATGTGCTCGCAGAGGGCGGTAAAACCGCGCAGATCACTCATAAGGACCGTAACTATGCGCTTTCTGCCTCCCAGGGTCAGGCCCTGCGGAGATTCGGTCAGTTCATTTACTATCTCATCCGAGAGATACCGGCCAAAGGTCTTCTGCAGCAATTCATTTCGCCGGTTGAGCTGCTTGTTCAGCTCCTCGATCCTCTCCATGGCCTTCAGCGCATCCTGCAGCTCTATCAGATCGCTGAGATCTCCGAAGACTCCTATCACATCCGTTTTTTCCGGCTCCTGATTTGCGAGTAGGGAGGTCAAAAGACGCAGATGTCTGACCTCTCCGTTTCTATTATACGGAATGATCTTCTCATGGGATACGGTCCGGTCACTGACCGCGTCCATGAAGACCTGAACAAAGTCAACATTGTCCCGACTATCCAGAAAACATTCCGCAAATTTCATGTTTACGATGTTTCTGTCACCCAGTCCGAGAATATAAATGCCTGCGGTATTGATATATGTTATCACCCCTTCATAGTTGATGGTGATAACTCCCTCAGACATACTGTCCATTATGTTTTCATATATCCATTCCGAATGAAGCATGGCATCACCTTTCCCTGATGCGACTACTCTATAACAAACATATCTATAAGACCCATGGTCCTGAGTATGGTCCTGCAGTAATCGTCTACATTCCTGAGCAGGAACCTTTTCTGTTCTTTTTTCATTAAAGAGGCAGCCACCATCATCACCCGCAGACCAAGACTTGAAATATAGATGGTATCTGTCATATCAAAGATCAGTTCGTCGGCCACGCCCGTCGGGGTCTCTTTGAGTATCTTCTCAAGCTCCCCGGCACAGCCGGTATCCAGTCTTTCCGGCAAATGAAAGATCATCTGCGCACCACTCAGTTCTTTTTTTATTTCCATACGATCTGATCCCTCCTGCCTTCCTGACCTTGATTATAGCGGCGTACCAATCAAAAATCAAGCATTCCCTCCGTAT
>DNAD01000011.1:700-4688 GCA_003484785.1 Lachnospiraceae bacterium | reverse complement strand
TGCCCGGCATTCCGACCGGACAGGATGGGCCGCGCCACATTGTTATCCTGAAAAAGTGTATCACCGCTGCAGGTAAAATACAATTCTAAAAACTGCTAAAATCGTGTATAATTATGGCATGAAAGATTCGTCATTTGAACTAAAACCCTTTATATTACTGTTTGCTTTGGTGCTGTTTATAAGCTTCTGCATAGACACCACAGGCGAGACCCTTAAAAATCCGGTATACTTTTTTGCATTTTTAAGCGCTGCCCTGGTTATTTCTGTAAATTACAGGATCCTTAAGGCATCAAACCCGGATATTGTATACATCATTATCACAGCCGGTATTATCTTAAAGCTTTTGTATGTGCTTTATACTGCAGTCTGGACAAGACAGCATGATGTTATCGATTTCGGAGTGGGAGAGGGGCATGCCGGCTATATTGAATATATTTATTTCAACAAATCTCTTCCTGCCGGGGACCCCAGAGAGAAATGGGCTTTCTTCCAGCCGCCCCTCCACCATATCATTGCGGCGCTCTGGATGAAGATCGGCAACAGATTCCGGCTTTCCTACAGGCAGCTTCAGGAAAACATTCAGGCGCTGACCCTGTTTTATATCTCCGCCGTAAACGTTATTTCCTTTTTTATATGCAGGGAGCTGAAGCTTAAGAAGAAGGGGCTTCTTTGTGCCATGCTGCTGATCTCCTTCCATCCCGTTTTTGTGATAATGTCAGGGAGCATTAACAATGATGCGTTATCCCTTTTCTTTATGGTGCTTTCCTTCTATCTGGCTATCCTGTGGAATAAAAAGCCGTCTTTGCGGCTCATCCTTCTGCTGGCTCTTTCCATAGGCCTTTCGATGTTTGCAAAGCTTTCCGGAGGCCTCATAGCCCCTGCGGTGGGAATACTTTTTCTGGTAAAGCTTTTTAAGGACCGGGAAAACAGACTTAAGCTTTTGCTTCAGTACCTGCTCTTTGCCGTAATAGTCTTTCCCCTTGGGATAGGCTGGGAAATAAGGAACATGATCAGGTTCGGGATGCCCTTTAATTACATCCCGCCTGTGGGAGAACAGCTTCAGAGGACTGATCTGATTTCAAGGCTTTTTGATGTAAGGCTTCACAGCGTGTATCCCTCAATGATAAACAACGGGGATAAATATGACGAGTATAATGTCTTTCTGGCAATGCTTAAGACCTCGCTCTTTGATGATGAGAGGCTGTCCTCGGAGCTTGGGCTTATCGATCCCTTCGCTGTGGTTTTGTTCATCTCGGGACTTTTCCTGGTATTTATATGCCTTTATGCCACGGTAAGAGTTCTGGCCGGCTTTCGGGCTTCTTACGAAAAAGGAGAGGAGGGGCTTACTGTCGAATTAAAGCTTCTGCTGGGAGTGTTTTATCTTACGATGGTGGCGGCTTACCTTTCCTTTGCGCTCGGCTCTGCAAACTACAGCGCCCAGAGCTTTCGCTACATTGCTGCTGCGGTGATTATACAGGCTTTGTTCCTGGGGATATATATGGGCCGGAGAGAGGAAACAGAGGCTTTGGGTACGGGACGGGGCCTTAAATGCGTACAGGCTCTCTGCGTTGTCTTTTCGGCCGCATCCGCCTGCACCTATATCCTGCTGGGATTTGCGAGATAAAATGGGTTGTTGTTATTCTTTGAGGATTGGAGTATTATTGATACTGTCGGGCGGATCAATGAACGGTTCCCCGTACTATTTTCCGGAGGGTGTATATGAGTATTTTATCGGGACTCGATTCTTTGGGCCTTGGCGATCTTTCTTCCCGTGAACTCTATGAAAATGATGACAGGATGGTGGAGGACGGTAAGCCCGAAAACAAAAGCAGCGGTCAGTCGGGCAGGAGTGCGAAGCTTTTAACCGAAAAGGATTATGTTTTTGCCAAGACCTATGTCTGTCCGGTATGTGACAGTGAATTCAAGAATCCGACCATTCGCTCGAACAAGGCTCGTCTTATCGGCACGGATATTGATCTCAGACCCAGATATAGCCATGTGGATCCGCTTAAATATGATGTGATATGCTGCCCTCACTGCGGCTTTGCCGCTCTTTCCAGATATGTGGATCAGCTTACCTATCCTCAGGCCAGACTGATCAGGGAGACTATCTCAAAGAATTTTAAATCCATTGAATTTAAGGATATCCTCTCGTATGATGATGCGCTTATAAGGTATCAGCTGGCACTTGGCAATGCCATGGTCAAAAGGGCCAGATCCAGTGAGAAGGCTTATATCTGTATGAAGATGGCCTGGGTAGTGAGAGGAAAGATAGAAAGCTTCGATTTCGGCCCCGATGAGAATAACGGCGGTATTTTTGAAGCCGAGGAGAAGGAAAAGGAGCTTATAAAAAATGCCCTGGATGGGTTTTTAAGCGCCAGACAGAATGAGACTCCGCCTATCTGCGGCATGGATAACATCACGATCGATTATCTTATGGGGGCGTTGGCCTATGAGTGCGGAGATATAGAGACTGCCGCGAAAATGGTCGGCCTGGTCCTTCAGAACAGCGGTGCCACCAAGCGCATGAAGGATATGGCAAGGGAGCTTAAGGATGATATCATCCGGCAGCTTAAATCCGGGAGGTAGAGGAGTCGCTCTCCATCACAGGCCATGAGCATTGGCGCTTATTTCGGAGCGTGAGTTTTGGCGCTTTCGCGCGGATTCCGGAGTATTGACAGAAACAGGGATTTTCGGTATAATATAGACAGCAAAAGGATTTGCTAAAGCGTAGTCAGGGAAGGCTTTTTTTCATGGCAGTTTTCGTATGAAGCTCCATGAAGCTTGTTTATCCTCATATTTGGGATCGTGTAATGATCCTCCGTAGCTGAGATTTGCGATTCTTCCTGATTTATACGCAACTACGACAGTAGCCGCTGTAAATTCTACGATTTTTCAATCCTTACTGAGAACCGAATATTGCTTTTTTACAGGAGGGTTTTGGCTCACCTGTTTTTGGGTTCTCATCGGAAACTTATAAACCGGTTTATCAAAGTAAAGGAGAGAGGCTATGAGTACAACTATTTCAAGCATTGCCGCTTCGGCAAGTACCTATCAGGCCGACTCGAAGGCTGTGTCCGAAAAGAAGCCTGCCGAGTCTGCAAATACCCCCGGTTCAGCTGCAAACGATGTTGCCGCGGTTTATGAGAAATCATCGGCGTCTGCGTCAAATAACGGGATCTACTCCGTGAATAAGATGAGCGCAGAGGACAGGACTGCTTTTGTCAACAAGCTTAAATCCGAGCAGGCCGCACAGATGGAATCGTTCAACAAGATGGTAATGGATACCGTTCTCGGCCAGTCCAAGTCTGCGACTATTGCGGCCGGAAGCGATGAGATGTGGAAATTCCTTGCAAGCGGCGAATATACCGTTGACGCAGCTACGAAGGCCAAGGCTCAGGAGGATATTTCCGAGGACGGCTACTGGGGAGTAAAACAGACCTCCCAGAGGCTGTTTGATTTCGCCAGTGCCCTTGCGGGTGATGACGAAGACACGATGAAGAAGATGCAGGACGCTATCAAACAGGGCTTCAAGGATGCCGGAGCGGTCTGGGGAAAGGATCTTCCGGATATCACAAATAATACCCTTGATGCTACCAACAAGATGTTTGATGATTATTATGCTTCAAAGAAGCAGATCGAGGGCGAGGTATAATACCTGCCCGGTAAACGCCCTATCAGGGTATCACTGAGTTAAAAATATGTTATGCGAAAATACAGGGAATCATATTTCCCTGTATTTTTTTCGCGAAAAAAAATGTTTAATACCCCCGCTTTTTTCTGTTTGCTTCCGAATAATTGTACATGAGGGGAAAAAAATAACAGATCAAAGAAAAAGGAGATCAGAAAAATGAGAAACAAAAGATTTACCAGAAGATTATCAACAGCTGCTTTGACAGCTATGCTCACTGCGGCAATGGCACTTTCGGTTCCGGCAGCGGAAATACCGGCAGGAAGCACCAATACGAGGATGGATGCCAATGCACAG
>DNAD01000011.1:0-666 GCA_003484785.1 Lachnospiraceae bacterium | reverse complement strand
GCGCCCGCAGCTTCCTGAAGGAGAAAACGGAGAACGTCCGGAGCTTCCTGAAGGAGAGAACGGAGAACGGCCCGAGCGTCCGCAGGGGGAAAACGGAGAGCGGCCCGAGCGCCCGCAAGGGGAAAACGGAGAGCGTCCTGAGAAAATGAAGGGCTTAGGGCGGGGAATGCTGAATCCGGATGCGGTTGAGAAGGCTATCAGCACCATCACGGAAAGCGATGCCGATACGGCCGCTGCTCTCACTGAATTGCTCGATACCTACAGGAGCGCGCTGGATGCAGAGAAGGCGGCCCATGATTCGGGAGAGACATCAGAGGATGAGCTTACGAGCCTCAGGGAAGCTGTGAAGAATGCTGCCGAAGCGCTGAGCACGGCCCTTGAAGAGGCTTCCATTGAGGTGGAGGATAGCTTTCGCGGAGGAAGAGGCCGCGGCCCTAAAGCACAGGACGGGACCTGCAGCACAGAGCGGCCGGAGCTTAACGGCGGTAAAGGCGGAAAGGAAGAAACCGACGTTAATGCATCGACCTCGACAGACGATGAAGCACAAACCTCCGACTCCGGGGAAGAGGGCAGCCTTAAGGGCTTTGTAAAAAACATCGAAGGTTCATTACAGAGGGGGATCAAAAATTTCGGAGACCTGTTTACGGCAAACCGCTGAGACCTATG